>NZ_JRZZ01000002.1:207794-243443 GCF_002865965.1 Erwinia sp. B116 | reverse complement strand
ACGAAACCTTCTGCATCTTTATGGATAATCAGCTCTTCCAGCGAGCTCAGCGCCATATCCACGTCCTCAAGCCGCGGCGCGTCGGCCGGAGCGTTGACGGCGATCACGTGGCAGCCGGCGGCCAGCCCGGAAAGGATACCGGCGGCGGCGTCTTCCACCACCACGCACTGTTCCGGCTCCAGCTCCAGCAGCTGCGCGCCGAGCAGATAGGCGTCCGGCTCCGGCTTACCGCGCGTCACGCGCTCAGCGGTGACAAAGGCGTGCGGCTGCGGCAGCCCGGCCACGCGGTGACGGGCGCTGGCCACCGGCACCGATCCCGAGGTCACGATCGCCCAGGGAATAGCCAGCTCGTCGAGGGTCGCCAGCAGCGCCAGCGCCCCCGGCAGCGCCACGATCCCCTCCGTTTCGGTCGCTTCCAGCTGCTCCAGCCAGAGGAACTCGGCGCGGATCGCCTCTTCGGAGGCACCCGGCATAAAGTGGCGCAGCGAGGTAATCGCCTGCTTGCCGTGGATAAAGGCGAGGATCTCGTCCGCCGCAATACCGTGGCGTTCGCCCCAGATGATCCAGGACTGCTCAACCACCGCCAGCGAATCCACCAGCGTACCGTCTAAATCAAATAAAAAGCCTTTACTCTTCACTGCATGTTTCCTTATCGGGCGTCAGAGATCGTCGAGGAAGGTTTTATCCAGCTGCCTGAAGGCGCGCTTCAGCACGTCGGCCAGCGACTGATAGGTAGGTTTACCTTCAACCGGCGCAATCGCCTGCCCGGCGGCCTGCAGCTTATCGCGCACGTCGTTAAACCAGCTGAGCAGGGTCGGCGGCAGCGGCGTCACCGAACGCTTGCCCAGCCACCACAGCCCCTGCATCGGCAGACTGCAGGCGAACAGCGCGGTGGCAATCGCCGGGCCAAGCTGGCCGCCCAGTGCGATCTGCCAGCAGAGAGTGAAAATCGCCACCGGAGGCATAATCCGGATCGCGAAGCGCGTAACGCGCACGATACGATTTTCAGGAAACATTGGGGCCAGACGCTTGTCAGCAGGCCAGGTTTTCATATAGTGCTGGCCAAGCTGAAACAGCCTGAACCAACCCACGGAGCCGGACTCATTCGCCATGGCGGACCTCAACTTCTGTCATAAAAATTAAAAAAATTCTGCAACCTAACAACTTTACATAACATGATTCAAAACATTTTGTCTTTGTGAGCCACTGTGGTTATCCTGTGCGCGTTTTCGAACGCTGTGCGGATAGCCTGCGATCGACAATTTAACAGGTCATTAAAAAGCAGACAGCATTTAAAAAAATCCTGTAAAATATCCAAAAAATTTTGCGGATCGCGGGAGAAAGCTGAGCTCAGTATGACTTCAGTCATTAATGTACCAGCTTTCATGCGCTACGCTTCACTGTGTGAGTTTATTTTCGCCACTTTTAATCTATAGGACCTTCCATGTCGAGTAAGTTAGTATTGGTTCTGAACTGCGGTAGTTCTTCCCTGAAGTTTGCGATTATCGATCCGTCCAACGGTGACGAGTATCTGTCAGGTCTGGCTGAATGCTTCCACCTGCCGGAAGCGCGCATCAAGTGGAAACTGGATGGCGCCAAACAGGAAGCGGCATTAGGTGCCGGCGCAGCCCACAGCGAAGCGCTGAACTTCATGGTTAACAATATTCTGGCACAAAAACCAGAACTCTCTGCGCAGATTACCTCAATCGGCCACCGCATCGTCCACGGCGGCGAGAAGCTGACCCAGTCAGTGGTGATTGACGAGTCGGTGATTCAGGGCATTAAAGACGCCTCCTCTTTCGCACCGCTGCACAACCCGGCACACCTGATCGGGATTGAAGAAGCGCTGAAAAACTTCCCGCAGCTGGCCGATAAGAATGTGGCAGTTTTCGACACCGCTTTCCATCAGACCATGCCAGAAGAGTCTTATCTTTACGCCCTGCCGTACAAACTTTACAAAGAGCATGGCGTACGTCGCTACGGCGCGCACGGTACCAGCCACTTCTATGTCACACAGGAAGCGGCTAAGGTTCTGAACAAGCCGGTCAACGAAGTGAACATCATTACCTGCCACCTCGGTAACGGCGGCTCCGTTTCCGCCATCCGTAACGGCGAGTGCGTAGACACCTCAATGGGCCTGACCCCGCTGGAAGGCCTGGTGATGGGCACCCGCAGCGGCGACATCGACCCGGCGGTGGTGTTCTTCCTGCACGACACCCTCGGCATGAGCGTGGACGCGATCAACAAGTTGCTGACCAAAGAGTCCGGCCTGCTGGGCCTGACCGAAGTCACCAGCGACTGCCGTTACGTGGAAGATAACTACGACAGCAAAGCGGATGCGAAACGCGCGCTGGACGTTTACTGCCACCGTCTGGCCAAGTACATCGGCTCTTACAGTGCGCTGATGGATGGCCGCCTGGATGCGGTGATCTTCACCGGCGGTATCGGCGAGAACTCGGCGCTGGTGCGCGAGCTGTCGCTGAACAAACTGGGCCTGCTCGGCTTTGCCGTGGATCACGACCGCAACCTGGCCGCCCGCTTCGGCAAGTCCGGCTTTATCAATAAAGAAGGCACCCGCCCGGCCATCGTGATCCCAACCAACGAAGAGTTGGTCATCGCGCAGGACGCCAGCCGCCTGACCGCTTAAATCGTCTCTCTCCGTCAGCCCAGGCTGACGGAGTTGTTTTCAGCGCCAGAACAGTTTGATTGCCCGCCCGGCGCACCGCGCACCAGGGCGGCGGTAAGAGAGGTAAATGTGTCCCGTACTATTATGTTGATCCCTACCGGCACCAGCGTCGGCCTGACCAGCGTCAGCCTGGGTGTAATCCGTGCGATGGAACGTAAAGGCGTGCGCCTGAGCGTGTTCAAGCCGATTGCCCAGCCGCGCAGCGGCGGTGATAACCCGGATCAGACCACCACCATCATCCGTAAAAACTCCTCCATCCCGGCCGCCGAGCCGCTGGCGATGAGCCGCGTGGAATCACTGCTGGGCGCTAACCAGCAGGACGTGCTGATGGAAGAGATCATCGCCCGTTACCACGCCAATACCCAGGATGCGGAAGTGGTGCTGGTGGAAGGCCTGGTGCCGACGCGTAAGCACCAGTTCGCCCAGGCGCTGAACTATGAGATCGCGAAAACGCTGAACGCGGAGATCGTCTTTGTCACCGCGCTGGGTAACGACTCGCCGGCGCAGCTGAAAGAGCGCATCGAAGTTACCCAGAGCAGCTTTGGCGGCAACAAGAACAAAAGCATCACCGGCGTTATCATTAACAAGCTGAACGCCCCGGTCGATGAGCAGGGTCGTACCCGCCCTGACCTGTCTGAAATCTTTGACGACTCCACCAAGGCCAGCGTGGCCAATGTCGATCCAAAGCAGCTGTTTGCCAACAGCCCGCTACCGGTGCTGGGCTGCGTGCCGTGGAGCTTCGAGCTGATCGCCACCCGTGCAATTGATATGTGCCGCCACCTGAACGCGCGCGTGATCAACGAGGGCGATATCGCCACCCGCCGCGTGAAGTCGGTGACCTTCTGCGCGCGCAGCCTGCCGCATATGCTGGAACACTTCCGTCCGGGCTCGCTGCTGGTGACCTCGGCCGACCGCCCTGACGTGCTGGTGGCCGCCTGCCTGGCGGCGATGAACGGCGTCGAGATCGGTGCCATCCTGCTGACCGGCGGTTACGCCATCGACGCACCGATTCAGAAGCTGTGTGAACGTGCCTTCCAGACCGGCCTGCCGGTGTTTATGGTCGACACCAACACCTGGCAGACCTCACTGAGCCTGCAGAGCTTCAACCTGGAAGTGCCGAGCGACGATACCCTGCGCGTCGAGCGCGTACAGGAGTACGTGGCCAGCCATATCGACGCCGAGTGGATCGAGTCGCTGACCGCCACCTCCGAGCGCAGCCGCCGCCTGTCACCACCGGCGTTCCGCTACCAGCTGACCGAGCTGGCGCGTAAAGCCGGCAAACGCATCGTGCTGCCGGAAGGCGACGAGCCGCGTACCGTGAAGGCAGCTTCAATCTGTGCCGACCGTGGCATCGCCACCTGCGTACTGCTGGGTAACCCGGAAGAGATCCAGCGCGTCGCTGCGGCGCAGGGCGTCGAGCTGGGCAAAGGCATCGAAATCGTTGACCCGGTGGTGGTGCGTGATAACTACGTGCCGCGCCTGGTTGAGCTGCGTAAAAGCAAGGGCATGACCGAAGTGGTGGCGCAGGAGCAGCTGGAAGACAACGTGATGCTCGGCACCATGATGCTGGAAGCGGGCGAAGTAGACGGCCTGGTCTCCGGTGCGGTGCACACCACCGCTAACACCATTCGTCCGCCGCTGCAGCTGATCAAAACCGCGCCAAACAGCTCGCTGGTGTCGTCGGTGTTCTTTATGCTGCTGCCTGAGCAGGTGCTGGTGTACGGTGACTGTGCGATCAACCCGGACCCGAACCCGGAGCAGCTGGCCGAGATCGCCATTCAGTCCGCCGACTCGGCGCTGGCGTTTGGCATCGAGCCGCGCGTGGCGATGATCTCCTACTCTACCGGTAACTCCGGTGCCGGCAGCGACGTGGAAAAAGTCCGCGAAGCCACCCGCATCGCCAAAGAGAAACGCCCTGACCTGGTGATCGACGGCCCGCTGCAGTATGACGCTGCAATCATGGACGACGTTGCCAAATCCAAGGCGCCAAACTCGCCGGTGGCCGGCCGTGCCACGGTGTTTATCTTCCCGGACCTGAACACCGGTAACACCACCTACAAAGCGGTACAGCGTTCAGCCGACCTGATCTCCATCGGGCCGATGCTGCAGGGTATGCGCAAGCCGGTCAACGACCTGTCACGCGGCGCGCTGGTGGACGATATCGTCTACACCATCGCCCTGACGGCGATTCAGTCTAAACAGGCTGAAGGCTAAGTTCTCGCGGCGTTAAGCGCCGCTGCTGAAAAAGGGTTTGTGGCTTGCCAAAGGCCCTTTTTTTATGGCTGCATCCCCTTTCTGCGCAGGCTCCATCGCACGTTAAACGAAAATTAGTTTCTTATATTGTGAAGCTGCTTCAGGCGTAATTCAGACGTTTCAGTGATTTTCAGCAAGTTAAAACGTATTGTTCTTATATACCCCTTCGCATCATAACTGCATAACTAACAGGGAGGAATAAGAAGCGATATGACATACTTTGACGAGTTATCAGCGTTCGGCTTACCCAGGGAGCAAGTAGCGAGATTCAGCGTCTGCGATATTCACTATGAGGTATTTTTTACAGAGATAACTAAAGAAAATTCTTATGATTGCGCCGCACTTCTACCAGCAGAATTGCTATTACCCACGTATGCGCATCACTATGATGTAAATTTCGACACCAAGAGTAACAGGTTAAATCACACACCTTTCAAAAGAGTTGCACTGCTTCCACCCGGTAGCGGTACACGTGTAATGAAATGCGTTGAAAGAGTAATTTTTGATCACTATACTCAATTTAATGTCGGTCTTTACACTTTTTCCCCAGCCGACCATAAACTCATGAACCTGTATTGCCGATTTATTTCCAGGAAAAGACTGACAGGATATACCATTGAAGTGGGACTTGACCCATCAGGGAGAGCAAATGTCTTACGAACACCCAGATTCTATGACCCATTATGAACAATACCGGGTTCGCCAGCAAGAACGCGCCGCCAGGCTAATCCGCGCCATTGAAGAAGGCAGAACCCGAACGGTTTCTTCCGACGATCCGATTATTGAGGTTATTACGCCACGATCGGCTACGACAGAGCCAGAGCATGGCGAGGTATTTGCCTGGAATGCTGACACCGGTGAGATGATAAGGCTAAACAGGCGGGTGATATTACACAAGTCTGGTCAAAGCACTGAGCGCTAATTACTGGATCACGCAATCCGCCAGGATAAATTGGCACTGCACGTTCACAAGGAATAGTCTGATGATTGATATTGCCGAATTTACCACACTTAACGCCAAAACCGATCCCGCCGTTAATATCGCGATATCGCGGCTGATTTCTAAGCAGGGCATCAACGCCTGGGGCTCAGAGATCAAGCGCGGTCATCGTATCGGCTGCCACAGCCACACGGTGGGTGAAGAGTGGTACATCGTGCTGTCCGGTGAGGGAGAAATCTGGACAGCCGACGTGAAAGGTCAGCAGCTGCATAATAAACGTGTCAATCCGGTAAAAGCGGGATCAGTATTCTGTATTTATCCCGGTACCGCCCACCAGATGCGGGCGATCACCGATCTGAGCTTTCTGTTTCTCTGTCCGGAATCACACGTTTCCAGTGACAGGACGTTGTTCGATGACCTGATTGACCATACCTGAATTTAAGGTTTAACACGGTATTTCGCAAGAAAGTCAGAAAACTGGCCCGTAAAATCTGGCCAGTTTTTATTAATCAATCAGCGGTATTGACTCACAGCGTTTAAAGAAGCTTTGTGGGATATAGTTATTGATGTTGTTATCATGGCAGTACTCAATCAATCCGCGCTTGTTATTGACGCCGATTTTTTCGTACATGCTCTGCACATAGTTGCCGACGGTGCGCTGAGATAACCCGAGACAGACGGCGATCTCTTTGACCGAGTAGGTCTGCAGCAGGTAGAAGAGGATCTCCCATTCGCGGTCGCTGAATACCTTTGACGGAGGAGTGAATACCAGTGAAGTAGGGATTTTTATCTTATTCAGGCGAGTGAGAATTACATTTTCGACAGGTCTTCCATGCCAGACGGTCCCCCTGCACTCGCCTGTTACGTCATACAGTGGAAATTTATCGAAGAACCAGGGCTGAAGATAACTCTGGTTTTCAAAAGGATGGATCTCAAGAGCGGTTACTTTGTCACCAGAAATTTCCGTCTTACGATCGTGCTGGCGAAACTCATTGCCAAACTGAGACAGGCTGCAGGGAATGTCTTCATCAACCCGCCCTTCATAATTGAATTTCTCCGAAATCCCCAACAGTTGATTATGCCGTTTATTAACAAATATGAATTTGGATTCACGATCCCTGATCCCCCAGGGTTCATTACTCTGGCTAAAAAAATGAATTAGCGAACTGAGTATTTCCTTCATTCCATTGTCGTTCATCATCCTGTCTCCCGAACATCAGCGTGTAAAAGGGAGACTGTCAACATTCGCTCCCTGACAAATTCAACTTTGAATTTGTCAGTCAGGATACGCAACTTCCCTGTCGCGGAAAATTAAGAGGCTCACAGAAAAAAAATTATGGATTTATTTCTATTGTTCCCCTTTCTCCCTCACCCTTTCGGCGTGATTTTTTTTGAAAACCGGCCATTTCTTTACCTGGCCCTGTTCATCAAAATAGCGCTCCGGCCAGATTTCCTGCGGGGTTTTGCCCAGCGCGAGGGCAATGATCAGTTCGCCTTTCGGCCAGGGTTTGACCAGTGCGTTAGCCAGCGTGCCGGATGCCAGCCCGTGCTCTACGGACAGCGCTGCCAGCGATCCTTTGCATTTGCGAATGG
This sequence comes from Erwinia sp. B116, assembly GCF_002865965.1. Lineage (NCBI taxonomy): Bacteria > Pseudomonadati > Pseudomonadota > Gammaproteobacteria > Enterobacterales > Erwiniaceae > Erwinia > Erwinia sp. B116. The sequence continues at coordinate 235,971 of NZ_JRZZ01000002.1, read as the reverse complement.
CCGCCAGAATATCCTGCCGGTGCCAGTTTTTTCGCGTTTGATTATCCATTGTGTCTCTCCCTGAGTTCCGGTTGGGGCCGGAGCATGGCGCAGCCAACGCCGGCCTGGAACGGTTAATTCAAACCCAGGCAGCCGCTCAGGAACAGGGTAATATTAACTCCATTCCGCGCGTTAAAACGCATGTTCTTACCGGCAGGATCGCGCGCCATCCTGTACGCTGAAAATGTGCACATCACACGCCTGCCGCACTGCGTCGTCATTCACCAGGACAGGAGTAATAAAATGAGCAATCAGAGTATTCACCAGCGTCGTCTGGATGCCACACCGCGTGGCGTCGGCGTATTATGTGATTTCTTCGCCGTGAGAGCCGAAAATGCCACCCTGTGGGACCAGCAGGGGCGAGAGTACACCGACTTCGCCGCCGGAATTGCTGTACTGAATACCGGTCATCGTCATCCCAGAGTCGTGAGCGCTATCCGCGAGCAGCTGGAGTGCTTTACCCATACGGCTTTCCAGATCGTTCCCTATGAAAATTACATAATCCTGGCGGAAAAGCTGAATCAGTGCGTGCCAGTCGCTGGCCGCAGCAAAACCACCCTGTTCTCCACCGGGGCGGAAGCCGTTGAGAACGCGGTGAAGATCGCCCGTGCGGCAACCGGTCGCCCCGGGGTGATCGCCTTCAGCGGTGCCTTTCACGGCCGCACGCTGCTGACCATGGGCCTGACCGGTAAGGTCACGCCGTACAAAACCGGTTTTGGCCCCTTCCCGGGTTCGGTGTTCCACGCCCGCTATCCCAACGCGCTGCACGGCGTCAGCGTGGATGATGCGCTGGAGAACCTGGAAACCCTGTTCAAATGCGATATCAGCCCGCAACAGGTGGCCGCCATCATCTATGAACCGATTCAGGGCGAAGGCGGCTTCAATATCGCCCCGGCGGAATTTGTCAGCGCGCTGCGCAGGCTGTGCGACCAGCACGGCATCGTGATGATCGCCGATGAGGTACAGAGCGGTTTTGCCCGCACCGGCCGGCTGTTCGCCAGCGATTATTACCCTGAGGCCAGACCCGACCTGGTGACCATGGCCAAAAGCCTCGGTGGCGGCCTGCCGATCTCGGCGGTCAGCGGCCGTGCCGACCTGATGGACGCCCCGTTGCCGGGCGGGCTGGGCGGCACCTACGCCGGTAACCCGCTGGCGGTAGCGGCAGCGCTGGCGGTGCTGGAGGTGATAGAGGAGCAGCAGCTGTGCGAACGGGCGCTAAGGCTGGGAGAGGCGCTGGTGGCCACGCTGAGCGACTCTCGTCATCCGGCGCTGGCGGAGATCCGCGCGTTAGGTTCGATGGTCGCAGCCGAATTTATCGATCCAATCAGCGGCAAACCCGCAACAGATATCGCGCAGGCCATACAGCGCCGCGCGCTGGAGCAGGGGCTGATCCTGCTGACCTGTGGCGTGCACGGCAACGTGATCCGCTTCCTCTATCCGCTGACCATCCCGGATGCCCAGTTCAGCCGCGCGCTGACGTTACTGACGACCTTATTACGCGCATGAAATTCACCCCGGCGGGGAAAGGCAACATTGAGGCAGGAGAGTTTAACGGCGAGCTGGCGCGGGGAGAAGATGCGTCACTCCCTGGCCGGGTAAATCAGAGCGGAAGCAATAACGGGTTCATCGCAGAGGGACCGGCGCATACCGCAGCGGCGTGCGCCGGTTAGAGGTTACTCGCCGGAGCCGGAGCGCCCCGGTTCACCATTACGCGTCATCCACAGCGACAGCGCCTTCAGCGAGTCGTCGGTGAACTCATCGCAGCGCTGGGTGATCTCTTCCGGGGTCATCCAGATGATCTCATCCACCTCTTCTTCCTGCATGGCGAACGGCCCGTGGGAGACACAGCTGAACAGCCCGCCCCATACGCGACAGTGGGCGTTTTCGAAGTAGAACAGGCCGTGCTCGGCAAACGGCACTGCGGCGATGCCCAGCTCCTCTTCCGCCTCACGGCGGGCGGATTCAAGCATGCCTTCACCGCTCTGCACCACGCCACCGGCGGTGGCATCGAGCATGCCCGGCATAAAGTCTTTCGTTTCGGTGCGGCGCTGCACCAGAATTTTGCCCATGCCGTCGTGCACGACGATATACGTTGCGCGATGGCGCAAACACTGTGCCCGCATCTGCACACGGCTGGACTGTGCGATGACCTCGTTATGTTCATCAACGATGTCGACCCATTCCGTGCCCTGATCTTGCTCCACCATCCGAAACCCTTTTAGTTCTGGCGCCCGGCGCGCCGTTTGTGTGTTGTGCCGCGCGGTGCTGCGCGAGGCGCCTAAATTAATGTTTAACGCAGGCTGACGCAATCATCAATTTGTGCTCAATCCGCCTCAGGCCGGTTTTGATGATTCCGCCAGCCACAGCTGCACCGACGCACGCTGCCACTGGAAGTGCGCATAGTCGGCGATATGCGCCGGTAGCGGGTCGCCGTGCAGCGCCAGGCGGTTAAGCATCACCGCCAGATCGGTATCGGCAATTGACCATTCGCCAAACAGATTCTGCTGGCCTGCGGGGAGCAGACGCTCAACGGCGGCAATCAGTTTAGCGGCCGCCTGCTGCCCGGCGGCGTCCAGCGGGGCAAAGCGCTCGCCGGCAAACAGTACCTCGGTCGGGCGCTGCTGGCGGATCGGCATAAAGTCGCTGCGCAGCCAGGCCTGGATTTCTCGCGCTTTGGCACGTTTTTCCGCGTTGCGTGGATAGAGGCGCTCAAACTCCGGTGCCGGAAAACGCTCTTCGAGATATTCGCTGATGGCGGAAGATTCGGACAGCTGAAAGTCGTCCACCTGCAGCGTCGGCACCCGCTGCGTCAGAGAAAGCCGGCCATAGTCCGCCCCGTGATGTTCCTGCGCGGCCAGATCGACCCGCTTCAGCGCGAACGGAATGCCTTTTTCACTCAGGGAGACGTACACCGACATCACATACGGACTGAAAAAACTGGCGTCTGACCATAGGGTAATCGTTGGGTAACTCATCCGTGCATCCTCTGACGTTCAGCAATGGGAACCCTTTGTTTATCTGGTTTTTATGCCGAAGGCAACACCCTCGCCACGGCAGGTGAACAAATAATCTGCGCACGGCATTTGCCGTGCGCGCCATCACACGTCATCGGCAAATCCTGACCTATGCTAGAAGCAGACTGAAAGCAAAAAGGATCATCGCTATGCACATTCTTATTACCGGCGGCACCGGGCTGGTGGGCCGTCCACTGGTGTTACGCCTGCTGCAACGGGGTTATCAGGTCAGCGTGGTCACCCGTGACGTGGCGGCCGCGCGCGCGAAGCTGGGCGAACAGGTCAGCCTGTGGTCCGGCCTCGATCAGCAGCAGCATCTCAACGGCATTGACGCGGTGATCAACCTTGCGGGCGAGCCGATCGCCGCCAGACGCTGGAGCGAGGCGCAGAAAACCCGCCTGTGCCAGAGCCGCTGGCAGATAACCCAACGGCTGGCGGAGCTGATTGCCGCCAGCAGCGCGCCGCCGGCGGTGCTGATTTCCGGTTCGGCCAGCGGCTTTTACGGCAATACCGGCGAGCTGGTAGTCACCGAGGACGACCCGGGCCACAGCGAGTTTACCCATCAGCTGTGCGCTCGCTGGGAACAGCTGGCGCTGCAGGCGCAGAGCGATCGCACCCGCGTCTGTCTGCTGCGCACCGGCGTGGTCCTCAGCCCCGACGGTGGCGCGCTGGAAAAAATGCAGCTGCCGTTTAAGCTCGGCATCGGCGGGCCGCTGGGCAACGGCAAGCAGTATATGCCGTGGATCCATATTGAGGATATGCTGGCCGGCATTCTCTGGCTGCTCGATCACGCAACGCTACAGGGACCGTTTAACCTTGTGGCACCCTACGCGGTGCGCAATGAACAGTTCGCCGCGGCATTAGGCAAGGCGATGCACCGCCCGGCGTTTATGCGTACCCCGGCCACCGCGATCCGGCTGATGATGGGCGAATCCGCGGTGCTGGTGCTCGGCGGGCAGCATCTGCTGCCACAGCGGCTGGAAGCTTCCGGCTTCAGGTTCCGCTGGTACGATCTGGATAAGGCGCTGGAAAATGTGGTCTGACCACCGCTACAGTGCGTTATCCGTGCCCAAAAAACGGGGGTCTTATCGTTCGGCTTATCATCGCGGCGGCGGCGCAATCGGCAAGGCAGCCGGTAGATGCGGCGGCTGCCGCTCCGTTGCCTGAGATGCTGACCGCCGGTGATCGAGTTATCGCGCACGCTCAGCCATAGATCAGCCATAGAGTCGTCAGAGAGTCAGGCTTCAAGGAAAGCCATCCCCCCCAGCAGCAGACGTGCCTGAGCCCGCTCTTCCGGGCTGGCACCTTTATCGGTCACCTCCTGCATCAGGCAGGCATCCGGGTCCGGTAGCGCCAGCGGGCGCTGGCAGCCGGCGTGTTGATACCACTCAAATGACCAGCGCTGGCTTTTGCGCTGGTAGTAAATAGTCAGCCAGCTGCTGCAGTGCGCCGGATAGCCGCTGCAGACTTCAATCTTTGGGTCAAACAGTTCACTTGCGGCACGCAACAGCAGCAGAATGCTGCCGCCGTACCCATTGGCCAGTGTTAAAATGGTATGCATTCCGTCCCTCGAAGGCAGTGGGTAACGTATGGGGTGGTGCCCGCAGGCAGGCGTACTAAGGCTTAAAATAAATATAGCCTTAACCCTTAACTTTACATCGTCAAACGCTAAAAAAAATGCTGCGCCCGGAGGGGATAATTTCCGTATGAAGTTTTTGTTAAGCCGCATGCTACCCGGTTTAAATCCGCTACGCTTAGCTGTAGTGTGAAGTCGCCTGAGAGGCAACGCACGTGCAGCGTAGTAAGCAGACTTAACCAGCAGTATCTGACTCATGATAATGGATGGGGTACGCATGACGGAAAGTGAAAAGCGTTTACGTGAACAACGGATCCGGTTAACCGAAACTGAGCGTCGTTATCGCAGTGCCTGCAAATTACGCACCACCAGTTCGCGAGAGCTCGCCGATATGCTGTGCGAGCTTGAACGGCTGAAAGCAGAGTTTTTACCAGGGGTAGCAACCCAGTCAACTTCTACCGCTGCGCACTAAATTACCCTAACGCAGCCGGTATTTTCTGAAGCCTGGTAGAAGCTACCAGGCTTATTACGCAACGTTCAGATCCTGACGTCATATCTGCATAAGGTATGAATACATGATGCTTTAAAACGAGAACACCTTACTACGTTTTATCCTGCCGATCGCCGCGGGCGCGTTCATGCTGATCCGATGGCTGACGGGCTGGCACTGTGAAGCCAACGCTGTCCGCCTGCTGCATCTTCGCGAACCACACCGCGCCTTCACGGGATAGCGTTCCCGGCTGGTGAAACGCCTTCAGCCAGCTGCGCGCGGCGCTGATGGCAATCAGCCGCTCGTCGCTCGGCTCATTTTCCGCCATCACCTGTAACTCTGTCAGTAACGTCCCCAGCGTAATTTCCTCCCTGTTGAAGATAAGACTGACGGCCGCTTCACCAATAATAACGTGCCCTTTCTCTTCATCAGAAATAATCAACATCAACCTCCCGTAGTGAATAAATATATTTTTACTACGCCCTCATTATAGCATTTCAGAATTACCTCCCCTGATAACGGGATTATTCCTGGGCTATTTCAGAGAGAGGTAAAAACGATGGAACAAATTAAATCGACGATATTTATTAATATTAACCCGTTGAATCAACAACATGGGCTATTTACTCACGCGGGTTAAGGGTGCATTTTTCGGCCCGGTGCGGGCATCAGGACGAGAGGCTGGGGCGGTAAGGGCGTGCCGTAGGCGGCAGACCGGCATAAATCGGAGGGCTGACACGCCAGGGAGCTGCCCCCTGGCGTGTGACGTAATTACTTCAGCGCGCCGGAAAGGAACTGCTGCAGGCGCGGGCTTTTCGGACTGTTGAACAGCTCGTCGGGCGCCCCCTGCTCTTCAATTTTTCCCTGGTGCAGGAAGATCACGTGGCTGGAGACGTGACGGGCAAATTCCATCTCGTGGGTGACCACCACCATGGTTTTGCCCTCTTCCGCCAGCTTCTGCATGATGCGCAACACCTCACCGACCAGCTCCGGATCCAGCGCCGAGGTCGGTTCATCAAACAGCAGCACTTCAGGCTCCATCGCCAGCGCGCGGGCGATGGAGACGCGCTGCTGCTGGCCGCCGGAGAGGTGCACCGGATACTTGCCGCGCCCGCGTTCGTCGATGCCGACCTTATCAAGGTAGCGGATGGCGCGTTCGCGCGCTTCGGCTTTGCTCAGGCCCAGCACCTGAACCGGCGCTTCCATGACGTTTTCCAGCACCGTCATATGGCTCCACAGGTTGAAGTGCTGGAACACCATGGTCAGGCGGGTGCGCAGCGAACGCAGCTGCTCTTTATCCGCCACCTTTAGCTGGCCGTCGGTATCCCGCACCAGGTTGATGTTTTCATTATTGACCGCGATCGCCCCTTCGCTGGGTTTTTCCAGGAAGTTAATGCAGCGCAGGAAGGTACTTTTACCGGAACCGGACGAACCGATAATGCTGATTACGTCGCCGGCGTTGGCCTGCAGCGACACGCCCTTCAGCACTTCATGTTCACCGTAACGTTTGTGCAGCTCGGTGACGCTTAATTTATTTTCAGCCATCGTGTTTCTCAGTGGGACGAGGAAGGTTTAACGTGCGCCAGCCAGCGTTTTTCCGCTTTGCGGAACAGACTAATCAACACATATGAAATTACTAAATAGAGCAGGCCTGCCAGGCCGAAGGCGATAAACGGCTGGTAGGTGGCCGAGTTAATATCGCGGGCAATCTTTAGCAGGTCCGGCACCGTAGCGGTAAACGCCAGCGCCGTAGAGTGCAGCATCAGGATCACTTCATTGCTGTAAGCCGGCAGCGCGGTGCGCAGCGCCGAAGGCATAATAATGCAACGGTAGAGTTTAAAGGTCGAGAAACCGTAGGCGCGCGCTGCTTCAATTTCGCCGTGCGGGACGGAACGAATGGCACCGGCAAAGATTTCGGTGGTGTAAGCGCAGGTGTTCAGCGTCAGTGCCAGCAGCGTACAGTTAAGTCCGCTGCGGAAGAAGGCGTTCAACAACTCGCTGCCTTTCACCACTTCCAGCGTGTAAAAACCGGAGTAAAACACCAGCAGCTGCACGTAGAGCGGCGTGCCGCGGAATACGTAGGTAAACAGCCACACAGGGAAGCGCACCGCTTTGAACGGCGAAACGCGGGCGACAGAGAGCAGCACCGCCAGGCAGCCGCCCAGCACCACCGAGACCACCAGCAACCACAGGGTAATCGCCACGCCGGTCAGGCGATAGCCGTCGGTCCACAGCAGGGCCTTCCAGTACTCCTGAATAATATCAATCATAAATCAGCCCTTTTGACGCCCACCGAATAACGGCGCTCCAGCCACCACAACACGCCGTTCGACAGCGTGGTGAAAATCAGATAAATAACCCCGGCGACGATGGCAAAGTAGAACGGCTGCCAGGTGGTTTTACCGGCCAGCTGCGTGGCTTTAACCACATCTTCCAGACCAAGCAGCGAAACCAGCGCGGTGGCTTTCAGGATCACCTGCCAGTTATTGCCGATCCCCGGCAGCGCGAAGCGCATCATGCCAGGAAACAGAATACGGCGGAAGGTTTGTGCAGAGGTAAAACCAAAGGCGGTAGCGGCTTCAATCTGCCCTCTCGGCACCGCCATGTACGCGCCGCGGAAGGTTTCGGTAAAGTACGCCCCGTAGATAAAGCCCAGTGTGATAATACCGGCCACCATCGGGTCGATATCGAACTGGTTCAGGCCCAGCAGGTCGGTCAGCTGATTGAGCGCAATCTGCAGGCCGTAAAAGATCAGCAGCATCAGTACCAGGTCCGGTACGCCGCGAATGAGCGTGGTGTAGCCTTCAAATATGCCCGCCAGCAGGCGGCTGTTGGAGAGTTTGGCCCCGGCGCCAATCAGTCCGAGTATAACGGCGAACAGTACCGAGCTGAGGGCCAGCTCCAGCGTCACCATCGCGCCTTTAAAAATGACTTCAGAGTAGCCATAAAGCATAAGCAATATCCTGTCGTAATCTTTTCATCGTGTAACTGCACCCCGGACGCGCCGGGGTGCCAGACAGGTTTTACTTAACCGCCATATACATCAAAATCAAAGTATTTTTTCGCAATCTTGTCGTAGGTACCATCTTTGCGCAGCTCATCGAACGCTTTGTCGATGGCGGCTTTCAGCGCGGTATCATCTTTACGCATACCGATACCGGTCCCGATGCCAAAGATCTTATCATCTTTTACCGCCGGGCCTGCAAAGGCGTAATCTTTACCGGCAGGCTGCTTGAGGAAGCCTTCGCTGGCCGCCACTTCATCCTGGAATGCGGCATCGATACGCCCGGCGGTCAGATCCTGATACACCAGGTCCTGGTTAGCATACGGCGTTACTGTCACGCCGTGCTGGCGCCAGTTGTCGTTGGCGTAGGTTTCCTGAGTGGTGCCCTGCAGCAGGCCGATGGTTTTGCCTTTCAGCGCCTCCAGCGTTGGCAGCACTTTGGAACCTTTTGGCGCAATCAGACGTGAATTGGCGGCATACAGTTTCTCAGAGAAGGCGATCTCCTGCAGGCGCTTTTCGGTGATCGACAGTGAAGAGATCACCGCATCCACTTTCTTCGCCTTCAGTGACGGGATCAGCGCATCAAAATCACTCTCAACGAAGGTACATTTGGTCTCCATCCGTTTACAGATTTCATTAGCCAGATCGATATCAAATCCGATCAGCTGCCCCTGTGCGTTCTTCATTTCAAACGGCGCGTAGGTCGGGTCGGTGCCGATACGCAACGTTTTCGGGCCGGCGGCAAATGCGCTACCCGCGGCGGTGATTGACAGTAACAGGGAGAGAGCCAGGACCTGCTTTTTCATAAAAACCCCTCAGTTTTTTTATTATGGTCGTGATGTTGTTGCGCAGGTTGATCTGCAGGTTCCATGCCAGTGTAACGGCAATGCCTGCTTTTTATTGCGCGGTGGGCAAGATAGCGTAATTGCCCGGTTTGCAGAAGGATTTATAGCAGGTTTATGATCCGTTCGCGGCAAGAATGTTGCACGATGGTGCATCCTTTGCACAAAATGCGATTCAGCATCAACATTTGCACTAAAAGCGCTCACTCAGGCAAACTTATGCACCCTGCCAGCGCGTAAACAGCTCCTGATCCAGCTCAATATTAAACTGATCGAGTACGCGATTGACGGTCTGATCGACGATGTCCATCACGCTGGCCGGTCGGTGATAAAACGCCGGTACCGGCGGCATAATAATCGCGCCCAGCTCGGCGGCGGCGGTCATCAGCCGCAGGTGGCCGAGGTGCAACGGGGTTTCCCGCACGCACAGCACCAGCGGGCGACGCTCTTTCAGCACCACGTCGGCGGCGCGGGTCAGCAGGCCGTCGCTGTAGCTGTTAACGATGCCGGAGAGGGTTTTGATAGAGCACGGCAGAATGGCCATGCCGTCGGTTTTAAATGAACCGGAGGAGATACTGGCGGCAATATCACGCACGTCGTGCACCACGTCGGCCAGCGCCTGCACCTCGCGCAGGCTGACGTCGCTTTCCAGCGCCAGCGTCTGCCGGGCGGCGTTGCTGACGATCAGGTGGGTTTCCACGTCACTGACCTGCTGCAGTATCTGCAGGGTACGGATGCCATAAATCACGCCGCTGGCACCTGAAAGTCCAATAATGATTCTTTTCATCATCTCTCCTGAAAAAAAATGGGCCGGAATTGCTCCCGGCCCATTTTACCTGCTTACACAGCGTGGCGCTTAGCCTTCGTTGTGAATTTCCAGGTTTTCCGCTTCGTTCTGCCGTGCCACGGCTTTGGCATCGTCATTGCGCAGCGACTGCAGGTACTCGAGGTACTGCTGGTCAACGTCTTTAGTGACGTAGATGCCGTTGAACACCGAGCATTCAAACTGGGTGATATCCGGGTTCTCTTCACGCACCGCTTCAATCAGGTCATCCAGATCCTGGAAAATCAGCGCGTCGGCACCGATCAGCTGGCGGATCTCTTCGACTTCACGACCGTGGGCGATCAGCTCGGTGGCGCTTGGCATATCAATGCCATACACGTTCGGGAAACGAATTTCCGGTGCCGCAGAGGCGAGATAGACTTTTTTCGCCCCGGCTTCGCGTGCCATCTCAATGATCTGCTCGGAGGTGGTCCCGCGCACGATGGAGTCATCCACCAGCAGTACGTTCTTACCGCGGAACTCGGCACGGTTAGCGTTCAGCTTGCGGCGAACCGCGCTGCGGCGCAGGTGCTGGCCCGGCATGATAAAGGTACGGCCGACGTAGCGGTTTTTCACGAAGCCCTGACGGTAAGGCTTGTCCAGAATCCGTGCCATCTCCAGCGCGATATCGCAGGAGGTTTCCGGAATCGGGATCACCACGTCAATATCCAGATCTTCCCACTCGCGGGCGATTTTCGCACCCAGCTTGGTGCCCATGCGCACGCGGGCGCTGTAGACGGAAATTTTGTCGAGGAACGAGTCCGGGCGCGCAAAGTAGACGTACTCGAACAGGCACGGATGAACCTTCGGGTTCTCAGCGCACTGGCGGGTATACAGCTGGCCTTTTTCGGTGACGTAAACCCCTTCACCTGGCGCCACGTCACGCAGGAACTCAAAGCCCAGCGTATCCAGCGCCACGCTCTCAGAAGCCACCATGTATTCAATACGGCCATCGGCCAGCGGACGTTTGCCAATCACCAGCGGACGGATGCCGTTCGGGTCGCGGAACGCCACCAGGCCGTGGCCGATGATCATCGCCACGCAGGCATAGGCTCCGCGCACTTTCTTATGCACCGCGGCAATCGCGGCAAAGATGTTGTCCGCTTCCAGCGGATAGTGGCGGAACTGGTCCACTTCCTGCGCAAAGATATTGAGCAGAATTTCAGAATCTGACGTGGTGTTCACGTGACGGCGGCCGGTTTCGAACAGGCCTTTACGCAGTTCGTGAGCGTTGGTCAGGTTACCGTTGTGGGCAAGCGTGATCCCGTAAGGGGAGTTCACATAGAAGGGCTGGGCTTCGGAAGCGCTGGAGCTGCCTGCCGTTGGGTAACGCACGTGGCCGATACCCATATTGCCCTGCATACGCTGCATATGGCGGGCTTCAAAAACATCGCTGACCAGGCCGTTGGCCTTACGCAGACGGAAGCAATTTAACGCATCGATGGTGACGATGCCGGCGGCATCCTGCCCACGATGCTGCAGCACCGTTAACGCGTCATAAATCGACTGGTTGACCGGCGCAAAACCGGCGATCCCGACAATACCGCACATAATGACTTTTCCTCATGGCCGAACCCCGGTGCAATTACCGGGGCAAAAAACTCGACGAGCTTTTCAGGTAGTCAAAAAACCACCCGATGATGTAACTGAACTGAGGGATAAGCTTAGACTGTTGCCAGTCCGGGCTCTTAGCAAATCCGGTGAACGTATCGAGGAAAAACAGCATCGCGGCCACAATCAGCACGCCACGCAGCGCCCCAAAACAGACTCCCAGTACCCTGTCGGTACCCGACAGGCCGGTTTTTTCCACCAGCGAACCAATTACATAGTTAACGATCGCCCCGACAATCAGCGTGGCAACGAATAACACTGCAATGGCGATGCCGTTACGCACCAGTTCGTCTTCAAATCCGGTAAACCAGACGGCAAGAAAGGAGTAGTAATGACTGGCGACAAAGAATGCGCACCCCCAGGTGACGAGCGAAAGTGCTTCCCGTACAAACCCGCGGATCAGGCTGACCAGAGCCGAAAAACTGACGACCGCAATAATGACGTTATCTATCCAGACCATGAACGCTTCCAGTAATTACCCCTGGTATCCAGTTCGGGGCGAATTCTAACAGAAAAAGAAAACGTTTGCGTAGGCTTTTGCAGGGACGATTCAAATAATCATTGCCGTTGAAAAAACCAGCAAAAACCGCCCCGGTGCCGGCCTGAACACCCAAACGCAATCCGTTGATTTGCATTACATCCTAACGCCAGCGCCCGGAACAGCAGCGGGCTGTTCCGGGCGCAAGCAGGTTTTACCTGTTGATAGTATCGCTGCTGCCGTTCAGCGGCAGCCGTCGGATCACCGCGCGCTGTAGGGTTTAACCACCCCGCCCAGCCCGGAGAGACCCTGCAGTTCACCCACCGCCGCCTGCATCTTCGCCTTCGACGCATCCGGTCCGACAAAGATGCGGGTAATCTGCCCCTGCACCGGCGTGGCCGGTACGGTGTAAGCACGGTAACCGGAGAGCCGCAGCTTAGCGACGATCTCGTCAACCTTCGCCGCGTTCTTCAGCGCGCCCAGCTGGACCACCCAGGCCTGGCCGGTTGGCGCGCTCTCGGCCGGTTTGCTTTCCGCTGGCGGCGGCGTTTGCGCCGGCGTTTCCACCGCCTTCGGCTGCTCAACCACTTTTGGCGCTTCGACCGGCTTCGCTTTTTCCACCGGCTTTGGCTTCTCAACCGGTTTCGGTTTCTCAACCGGCTTCGGCTGGGTCACCACCTTCGGTTTTTCGACAACTTTCGGCGTGTTCACCGGCTGCTGGACCGGCGGTGGGGAGACCAGCGTCGGCTGGTTGCCGGCCTGCGGCGTGGTTGAGCCGCTGTCCGCCTGTGAATTGTTACCGTTGTCACGTCCGACTACCGCCGACCCGGCGCCTTCCGGCGGCTGGGCGGGCAGCGACTGGGTGACCGGCGGCACCAGATCGGTCTCCTGCTGATCTTCCGGCTTCGGCACCAGCGGAATGGCAGCAAACTCCTCTTTATAGTGCTTCTTTTTACCGTCAAGCAGCCCGGGCAGAACGATCACCCCGACGGCGACGATAATGATGGTGCCGACTAAACGGTTTTGAAACTTACTCGCCACTGCCGTTCTCCGTTGCCATCCATTCCATAACCGGTGCCACGGTGTGGAAAGAACCACACACCAGCACCACGTCCCGTTCACCGGCATGAGCCAGCGCCTGCTGATACGCCGCCAGCACCGAACCAAACGCCTGCGCGCCCGACAGGTGCGCCATCAGCTGTTCTGCGCTGGCCCCGCGCGGGCCGTCCAGCGGCGCGCAGTACCAGTGGTCAACCTGCGGGCTGAGGCACGCCAGGGTTCCGGCAATATCTTTATCGTGCAGCATCCCGACCACCGCGTGTACCTTACCGTCACCCGGCAGTTCGGCCAGCCGACCGGCCAGGTACGCGGCCGCATGCGGATTGTGCGCTACGTCGAGGATCACCCGCGGCGACTGCGCCACGGTCTGGAAGCGGCCGGGCAGCAGCGCCTGATGCAGGGAAGCGCGCACCACGGCATCCTCCACCGCCAGCCCGGAGGCTCGCAGCGCCGCCAGTGCGGTGGCCGCATTCGGCAACGGCACCTGCGGCAGCGGCAGCCCGCTCAGGCTGCCCTGCGCGTCGGTGAAGCTCCAGCTATCGCCGTCGGCGTGATACGACCAGTCGCGGCCCAGCTGATGCAGGTCCGCGCCCAGCTGCTGCGCCACCTCTGCAATGGTGTGCGGCATATCCGGTTCACCAACGATGGCCGGCTTACCGCCGCGGAACACCCCGGCTTTCTCCCGCCCGATGCTTTCGCGGTCCGGCCCCAGCCAGTCAACGTGATCGAGGGCGATGCTGGTAATGGCCGCCACGTCAGCGTCGACGATATTGGTAGCGTCCAGCCGCCCGCCCAGCCCGACTTCGAGGATCGCCACGTCAACCTGCGCCTGCTTAAACAGCCACAGCGCCGACAGCGTGCCGTACTCAAAATAGGTCAGAGAGGTGTCGCCGCGCCCGGCTTCAATCGCCGCAAAGGAGGCCGTATGGGCCGATTCAGCCAGCTCAGCGCCCTGGATGCGTACCCGTTCGGTGTAGCGGATCAGGTGCGGGGAACTGTAGACGCCGACGCGATAGCCGGCGGCCATCAGCACGGTTTCCAGGGTGCGGCAGGTGGTGCCCTTGCCGTTAGTACCGGCAACGGTAAACACCACCGGGGCGGGTTTCAGCAGATCGAGGGAGGTGGCAACGCGACGCACACGCTCCAGACCCATCTCGATTGCCTGAGAGTGTAAATGCTCAAGATAATAAAGCCACGTGGCAAGAGGCGACGTGGCTTGAGGAAGAGTGTCCATGTATCCCGTTCACCGCGTTTCGGTTCATTGGTAAAAGGGATCGCCAGGCGATCCCTTTCTCATCATCGGTCAGGCCTCGGGGCTCTGCGGGGCAGCGGGGGCTTCAGCAACGATATCTTCCTGCGGCGCAGGCAGGTTCATCATCTTCGCCAGCACGCTGGCCAGCTTAAAGCGCATCACCGGACGGCGGACGATCATATCGATCGCACCCTTCTCGATCAGGAACTCACTGCGCTGGAAGCCCGGCGGCAGCTTTTCACGCACCGTCTGCTCGATTACGCGCGGGCCGGCAAAGCCGATCAGCGCTTTCGGTTCAGCGATGTTCAGATCGCCGAGCATCGCGAAGCTGGCGGAGACGCCGCCCATGGTCGGGTCGGTCAGCACCGAGATATACGGCAGGCCACGCGCCTGCATCTTGGCCAGCGCGGCGCTGGTTTTCGCCATCTGCATCAGCGACATCAGCGCTTCCTGCATACGCGCACCGCCGGAGGCAGAGAAGCAGATCATCGGGCAGCCGTCTTCCAGCGCCTGTTCAACCGCACGCACGAAACGCGCGCCAACCACCGAACCCATTGAGCCGCCCATAAAGGAGAACTCAAACGCGGCGGCCACTACCGGCATGCCGTGCAGGGTGCCTTTCATCACGATCAGCGCGTCGGTTTCGTCGGTCTCTTTCTGCGCCGCGGTCAGACGATCTTTGTACTTTTTGGAATCCCGGAATTTCAGCAGATCTTTCGGTTCCAGCTCGCTGCCCAGTTCAACCAGTGAACCTTCATCCAGCACGCTGTGTAAGCGGGCGCGACCATGCATACGCATGTGGTGGTCGCATTTCGGGCAGACTTCCAGATTGCGCTCCAGCTCGGCGCGGTACAGGACCTGTCCGCAGCTGTCACACTTGGTCCACACCCCTTCAGGAATGCTCGCTTTACGCGATGGGGTAGCGGTGCTTTTACTGAGAATTCGCTCAATCCAGCTCATTGATGACCTTTCTGTTTGAACCTGGTGCCCCGTTGGGGTTAGCCAGTTTTTTCTTTTTTTGTGCTGTCACTCATGCGCGCAGCACAAACCATAAATTGTCGCTCATTAAACCATAACCGCCGGAGACTGTGGATAAAAATCTGGTCACCGACGTCTGGCCTGAGACGTCCGCTTAGCGCTGTGGCTGTTTTCTTGCCGCGCGGCGGTGACGCCACACTTCAATTACGCCTGGCAGAATCGACAGCAGGATAATTGCCACAATCAACAGCTTAAGGTTTTCCTGTACCGCGGGCATATTGCCAAACCAGTAGCCCGCATAGGTAAACAGCACCACCCACAGCAACCCGCCCGATACGTTGTACAGGGAAAAATGACGCCAGGACATTTTGCCCATTCCGGCCACAAAGGGCGCGAAGGTACGGACGATCGGCACGAAGCGCGCAAGAATAATCGTTTTCCCGCCGTGGCGCTCGTAAAAAGCGTGGGTTTTATCAAGATAGCTGCGGCGGAAGATCTTCGAGTTGGGGTTACTGAACAGTTTGTCACCGAACAGCCGCCCGATAGTGTAGTTCACCGCGTCGCCGAGGATCGCCGCCGCCACCATCAGCGCCACCATGGTATGCACGTCCAGATCGTTGGTCGGCAGCGCCGCCAGCGCACCAGCGACAAACAGCAGAGAATCCCCCGGCAGGAACGGCGTAACCACCAGCCCGGTTTCACAGAACAGGATCAGGAACAGAATGGCGTAGATCCAGAGACCATACTGCGCCACCAGCTCGGCGAGATGCACGTCGATATGCAAAATGAAGTCGATAACAAAACGAATCAGATCCATTCGGGCGTCCTTTATTACATCAGTCGAAGGTTAGTCGGCAAGGAACAGCGGCCCCATCGGCGGGCGCGGTAAGTCAAAGTGCTCGGGGTAATCCACCGCAACCAGATACAGCCCCTCGGCGCGGGCGGTAGCGGCGGCCAGCGTGCGGTCTTTGGCCGCCAGCAAATCCGCCATCCAGGTTTCCGGCTGGTTACCGCAGCCGACCTGCATCAGGCTACCGACGATATTGCGCACCATATGGTGTACAAAGGCGTTAGCCTTGATGTCGACCACCACGTAGGAGCCGTGACGGCTGACGTTCAGATGCATCACGTAGCGCATCGGCGTGCGCGACTGGCACTGCACCGCGCGAAACGAGGTGAAATCCTGTTCGCCGAGCAGGCACTGCCCGGCGCGCTGCATCTTCTCCACGTCCAGCGGATGGTAAAAGTGGGTGATGCCGCCGCCGAGGATCGCCGGGCGCAGCCGCTCGTTGTAAATCACGTAGCGGTAGCGCCGCGCCGTGGCGCTGAAGCGGGCGTGGAAGGTCTCCGGCACCGCCTTGACCCAGCGCACGGCCACGTCCGCCGGCAGGTGGGTGTTGGCACCCAGCG
Organism: Erwinia sp. B116; assembly: GCF_002865965.1. Lineage (NCBI taxonomy): Bacteria > Pseudomonadati > Pseudomonadota > Gammaproteobacteria > Enterobacterales > Erwiniaceae > Erwinia > Erwinia sp. B116. The sequence continues at coordinate 219,395 of NZ_JRZZ01000002.1, read as the reverse complement.
TCCAGGCGGCATCCTTACGCCGTGCGGTGGTCTCAAAATGCACCACCTGGCCGGTGCCGTGGACGCCGGCGTCGGTGCGTCCGGCGCAGAACACCACGATCGGCTGATCGGCTACCTGCGACAGCGCCTTCTCCAGGTGCTCCTGCACGCTGCCCACCTCATTCTGACGCTGCCAGCCGTAGTAACGGCTGCCGTCATACTCGATCCCCAACGCCATTCTTAACACCGGCTGTGGCGCACTGCTGTCAGACATCAGTAAAAATACTCCTGCACCAGCCGTTCAGCGGTTTTCACCGCCATCAGCGCGCCGCCGAAGCGCACGTTGTCGGCCACCGACCAGAACTGCAGCAGCTCAGGGATGCCGTAGTCGTTGCGCACCGCACCGATGCTCAGATGCGCGCTGCCGGAGGCGTCGCCCACCGGGGTCGGGAAATCATCTTCGCCGGTCAGGTTGATATCTTCCCACTGCGCCAGCGCGTCGCGGGCTTCGTCAGCCGACATCGGGCGCAGGTTTTCCACCTGCACCAGCTGCGCGTTACCGTAGAACACCGGCGCCTGCACGCTGCTGACCGAAATCGGCAGGCCTTCATCCTGCAGCACCTTACGCACCTGCTCTACCAGGGAGCGTTCCTGCGCCACGCTGCCTTCGGCGTCCGCCAGCAGCGGCAGCAGGTTGAACGCCAGCTGGCGGCCAAAGTAGCCTGCTTCCGCCGGCAGGCCGTTCAGCAGCCGGGCGCTCTCGCCGGCCAGCGAATCAACCGCGACTTTGCCCCGTGCCGATACCGCCAGCAGGTTAGTCACCTGCAGACGGCCCAGCCCGGCGTTATCAATCAGCGGTTTAATCGCACACAGCAGCTGGCTGGTCAGCGCATCCGCCACGGTAACGATATTGCGGTTGCGGTAGTCGGCCAGCACCTGCGGGTTGACGTCCGGCACCACCAGCGGCACGTCCGGCTCAAGCGCATACAGGTCGCTGCTGTCGATCACCAGGCAACCGGCGCTGGCCGCGTCTTCCGCGTAGCGCGCCGAGGCTTCACGCCCGGCGGCGAAGAACGCCAGCTGCACCTGCGACCAGTCAAACTCTGCCGCATCGGTCACCCGCAGCGATTTCCCCTCAAAACGCAGAACTTCACCGGCGCTGCGTTCGCTTGCCAGTGCATACAGCTCACCAACCGGGAACTGGCGTTCCGCCAGTATTTCCAGTACAGCTCCCCCTACTGCGCCTGTTGCGCCCAGTAGCGCGATATTCCAGCCGTCAGACATGTTGGTTTACTCCCGACCTTGACATAAAAAAGAGAGGCGGTGCTGTCACCGCCCAAAGATTCAGATTTTTCCCGCACCGCGCCCGGCTTAACGCTGTACGACAGAGACGCCCGTCCGCCGGGGGCCTCGCCGTCGCCGGTTACGGATTACTGCAGGATGGCGTTAAAGCCCAGTTTCACCAGCAGTGCGGCGGTGGCCGCGTTATCGCACACCACCTGCAGCGACGACCACTCGCGCCGCTCCTGATAATTCTTGCGCAGGCGGTCAAACTCGCCCGGGATCGCCGCCACCCGGCGCAGCGGCGCATCGTCGCGGCGCACATCATACACCAGATGCACCAGACGTTTCAGCGTTGGCTGATCCAGCTCGCCGCTGAGGGTAATAGTGCCGAATTCGGCCGGCGGCAGCAGGGTGTCCAGCGGCACCTGCTGCGGCTGGCCGATAAACTGGCTCCACGCCTCGAACACCTGGGTGGTGCCGCGCGCCTTGCCTTCCAGGGTGTAGCCGGCGATGTGCGCGGTGCCGATATCCACCTTCTCCAGCAGCGGCACCGACAGGTCCGGCTCCGGCTCCCAGACGTCCAGCACCACGCTCAGATCGTCACGATCGTCCAGCACCTGCAGCAGCGCGGCGTTATCCACCACCTCACCGCGGCAGGCGTTAATCAGAATGGTGCCCGGCTTCAGCGCCCGCAGCAGCGCCTCGTCGGCCAGGTGCAGGGTCTGATACGGCCCCTCTCTGAACAGCGGCGTGTGGAAGGTCAGCACGTCGGCTTCGGCCACCAGGTCGGCCAGCGGCAGGAAGTCGCCGGCGTCACCGCGATCGGCACGCGGCGGATCGCACAGCAGCGTACGAATGCCCAGCGCCTCCAGCCGCGCCTGCAGGCGGCTGCCGACGTTACCGACGCCGACGATGCCCACGGTACGATCGGTTAAGCGGAAGCCGTCGCGCTCGGCCAGCAGCAGCAGCGCGGAGAAGACGTACTCCACTACCGCAATGGCGTTACAGCCCGGCGCCGCCGAGAAGGCGATCCCCTGCTCGCCAAGATACGCCTCGTCGATATGGTCGGTGCCCGCGGTGGCGGTGCCGACGAACCTGACCGGTTTGCCGGCCAGCAGCGCGGCGTTAACCTGGGTCACCGAGCGCACCATCAGGCCATCGGCATCTTCCAGTTCAGCCTGCGGCACCGGGCGGCCGGGCACGGCGACGACGTTACCGGTGCGGCTGAAGAGTTCGCGCGCGTATGGCATATTTTCATCAACGAGGATTTTCACAATCGGTTTCCAGTTCGGGGAGCGTGAGGGGCGTTATTCTGCCATAAAGCGCCGCCGCGGACACCTGCGACCGCAGCGGGCGACAAAACATTACATGTGAGCACGGTAGTGCTCCGGCACATTACATGCGCGCGCGGTAGCGCTCCGGCGTGGTGCCGGACTGCTGCTGGAACATGACGATCAGCGCCGACGCGGAGCTGTAGCCCAGCGCCAGCGCCACCTCCTGCACGCTGAGGTTCTGTTCCAGCAGCGACACCGCGTGCAGAAAGCGCAGCCGCTGACGCCACTCGCTGAAGCTGAGCCCCAGCAGCGCCTGGCAGCGGCGCGACAGCGTGCGTTCGGTGGTGTAGACCCGCGCCGCCCACTGCGCCAGGGTAGTGTTATCGGCCGGGTTGCGCTCCAGCGCCTGCAGGATCGGTGCCAGCTGCCGGTCCTGGCAGCTGGGCAGATAGCTGGCTTCAATTTCCGCCTGGCGCAGCCGATCCAGTAGCACCTCGCACAGGCGCTGGTCCTCAGCCGTGTGCGGCACCTCCAGCTGGCGGGCGGCCACGTCATCCATAATCGCCTGAACCACCGGGCAGACCCGCAGCAGGCAGGCGTAGGTCGGGAAGCCGTAACAGCGCTCTGCGGCGATATTCAGGGTGCGGAAATGGGCCTGCTTATGATTGTAGCTGGCGTGCAGGGTGCCCGGCGGGATCCAGATCGGGATGTTTGCCGGGGTGAGCAACCGTTCGCCATCCACCTGCATCTCCAGTACGTTGCATTTAACGAAGATCGCCTGCCCCCAGACGTGACTGTGGGGCAGATATTCGGTCTGCGCGTTGGCCTGTTCAAAGCGGAAAAACAGCGGCTCACCGGCGGCCTGTGGGGGAATATAGGTCAGTTGCTGGACCACGTTGTCTGCTCCGAATGAAAACTTGTCTGATTATCGTTATCCATTTCAAATGAGACAGCATTACACTGCACAGCACCGTTTGCAACACTGAGTCCCATGATGAATTTCCTCTATCCCCTGCTGGCCGTTTTTATCTGGTCGGTTAACGCCGTGGTCAGCAAAATGTCGGCCAGCGCCATCGACCCCGCCGCCATCTCCTTCTACCGCTGGCTGATCGCCCTGCTGGTGCTGACCCCGTTCGCCCTGCCCGGCGTCTGGCGTAACCGCCGGCAGATTGCGCAGGTGTGGTGGAAACTGCTGGTGCTCGGCCTGCTGGGCATGGTGCTCTATCAGAGCCTCGCCTACTACGCCGCGCACAGCGTCAGCGCGCTGTTTATGGGCATTCTGAACGCGCTGATCCCACTGCTCACCGTGTTGCTCAGCGTGGTCCTGCTGCGGCTGGCCCCAACGCTGGGGATCCTGCTCGGCAGCCTGGTCTCCTTTGCCGGCCTGGTGTGGCTGGTTAGCCAGGGCAATCCCGCTCAGCTGCTAAGCCACGGCCTCGGCCACGGCGAGCTGATGATGTTTGCCGCCTCCGCCTCCTATGCGCTGTACGGCGTGCTGACCAAACGCTGGGCGCTGGACCTGCCGAACTGGCAGAGCCTGTGGGTGCAGATACTGTTCGGCGTACTGCTGCTGACCCCCGGCTTCATGCTGGCACCTGACGTCAGCCTCAACGCGCACAATCTGCCGCTGGTGCTGTTTGCCGCCATTCCGGCCTCGGTGCTGGCACCGTTCCTGTGGATCCAGGGCGTGATGCGCCTGGGTGCCAGCACCGCCAGCATCTTTATGAACCTGGTGCCGATCTTCACCGCGGTGATTGCCATCCTGTTCCTGCACGAATCGCTGCACCTGTATCACTTTATCGGCGGCGGCCTGACGCTGGCCGGGGTGGTGATGGCCCAGCGCCTGCGCACTACGCTGCGCAGGCGGAAACATCAGCCCGCCGCGGCAGCACCCGAGGTCGAGTAATCTCTGGCCGCCGCTAACCTTAGCAGCGGCCGGCAGCAAACCCACCCGATCGGCACCGCTGCTACCCGCCTCTGTCTGGCCGGGACGGCCCGCCTCTCAGCGCCAGAGAGGGCTGGCCATCCTTTCGCCCGTTTGCATCACGTCAAACGCCATTCAATAACTCATCCTGCCAGTAAATCACCCCCACCTTACCCTTTTTCACGATATTTCCTCCTGCATGACAGCTAGGTAAAAATCGATAACATCGCATTAATCGATTATTTGGCTGTTTTGCTATTTACCATTTTTCACGCTGATTTAAGATTGATCTCATAGGGCCTGAAATAAATACTCAGGTTCTATTCACATCGACAATCAATAATTCAGGCAAGATTAAAAGGAACTTACCTATGAGAACTTCGCTTTTCCGCGCGTCGTTAGTCGCCGCATCGCTGCTGTCCATTTTTGCTGCCAGCGCCTATGATGGCGTTCTGACCTTCAAAGGTGAAATTACCAATACCACCTGCAAAATAAGTGTCAATGGTAACGGCAGTACCACCGAGATCACCTTCCCGCCAATCTCCGTCACCGCGCTGCCTGCGGCTGGCTCAGTAGCGAATGTCCAGCCGATTGTGATGCAGCTCAGCGAGTGCCAGAACGCAACCGAAAATACCCGTGCGCTGTTTGAGAGCCTCAGTTCCGACCCGATCACCGGCAACCTGGTTAATATCGGCACGGCCAGAAACGTTCAGGTGCAGCTTCTTGACCAGGATCGGCAAAAAATCACCGTCAATGATCCGTCACAGAATCAGGGGCCTTCGTTCAAAATTAAAGATAATGCAGCAACGCTAAAATATTTCGCACAATACTTCGCGGTGGATAAAGTCGTGGGCGGGAACGTCTATTCCCAGGTTAATTACTCAATCAGTTATTTCTGACGCTTACGTCATTTACTGCAGTATAAAGTAAATAACTCCAGGGACAGTGGCTATGTTAAGGCTGAAAAGGATTTCATGGCGTACGTTCGGGCTGCTGCTGCTGCTGCCGGTGGCAGCTGCAGCCAACGTACTGGTCAACGGCACGCGGGTGATTTACCCGCAGAACCAGCGTGAGGTCGGCGTACAGCTGAATAACGACAGCAATCTGCCGTCGCTGGTACAGGCGTGGATCGATAAAGGCGATCCGGAACAGGACCTGAGTAAAATCAACGCGCCTTTTGTTCTGCTGCCGCCGATTTTCCGCATGGAGCCGCACACCGGTCAGACGCTACGTTTGACCTGGACCGGGGAAGCTCTGCCGACCGATCGCGAGTCGGTGTTCTGGCTGAACGTGCTGGATATCCCGCCCAAAAATGCCGCGCTGGCGGGGAGCAACACATTGCAAATGGCGATCCGCACGCGCATTAAAATTTTCTTTCGCCCGACCGGCTTAACGGCAGAGGGCGCCGTCTCGGCGGCCAGGCAACTGCACTGGCAAACGGTCACGACTGACCCCCGCGCCTTACGCCTGGACAATCCCTCCCCTTACTTTATCAACCTGTCGCGCATGGTTATCAACATGCCGGGTAAAACGCTGACCAGCCTGAGCGGGGAGATGATCCCGCCGCTGAGCAGCGCGACGGTGCGCATGGACCAGCCCGTCGGCAGGCTAATGAACCCGACGATTAGCTACCACATTATTAACGACTACGGCAGCGAAACAACGGTGGATATCAAACCGACCGCAGACCGGAAATGATGGCGGATGGATCGGTACCCTTACCGCCGGCGCCCGGTGCAGCATAACGATCGGCGTCAGCAGCGCGAGGTCGGGCAGCCACGCCTGCCGCTCGCCCTGCTGCTGCTAATCCTGCTGCCTGGCGCTGCCCGGCCCGCCACCGGCGGCGGCGAGGCGCACTTTGACCCCGGATTTCTGCACAAGCTCTCCCAGCCGGTAGATCTCACGCTGTTCGAGCGCCCCTCCCCGCTGCCACCGGGCCACTACCATCTCGACCTGCGTGTTAACGGCCGCCCGTACGGGCAGGGAGAGATCACCGTTAAACGCACGGCGGCAGCGTCGACGATCTGCGTCGAAAAAGCGCTGCTGGGAATGCTGCCGGTGAAGCCGCAGGGGATCAACAGCGCCGCACTGCGGCAGCTTGACGATGAGGAGCAGTGCGTGACGCTGCCGCAGCTGATCCCGCAGTCGCGGATCCGCGCCGACCTCAGCCGTCTGCAGCTGCACATCAGCCTGCCGCAGGCGCTGCTGCAACACAGCGCCCGCGACAGCATCAGCCCGCAGCTGTGGGATGACGGCGTTAACGCGCTGCTGGCAGGCTACGACAGCAATTACTACGACTCACGCCAGGGCGGCACCCACTACCGTTCCTTTTACAGCGGCAACGAACTGGCGCTTAACCTCGGCGGCTTTCACTTTGCCCACCGCGGCACGCTCAGCTGGCAGCCGGAGCGCGGCAGCGACTACAACAGCCTGTTTAACGCTCTACAGCACGATGTCACCGCGCTGAACGCCCGGCTGACGCTGGGCGATGCCGATACCAGCGGCTACCTGTTTGACAGCTTCTCCTGGCGCGGCGTTTCACTGGCCAGCGACGAGTCGATGCTGCCGGACTCGCGCCGCGGCTACGCGCCGGTGATTCAGGGGATGGCGCAGAGCAACGCGCACGTCAGCATCCGCCAGGGCAATACGCTACTGCTGGAGACCAGCGTGCCGCCCGGCCCGTTTCAGATCGACGATCTCTATCCCACCGGCTACGGCGGCGACATTGAGGTGACGGTCAGAGAGGCCGACGGACGTGAAAGCCGCTTCAGCGTGCCTTACGCTTCGCTGCCGCAACTGGTCAGGCCCGGTAACGGCCTGTTCAGCGTTACCGCAGGTACGCTGCGCAACCTGAACCAGCCGGGAAGCCCGAAGGTCATTCAGGGCACGCTGCAGTACGGCGTCAGTAATCTGCTCACCGGCTATGGCGGCCTGCTGACCAGCGAAGGCTACCGTTCGCTGCTGGCCGGCGGCGCGCTGGGCACGTCATTCGGTTCGATTTCGCTGGATACCACCACCGCACAGACCCGTACCGGCGGGCGGCTTCGTCAGGGGCAGCGCTACCGGCTCGCCTACAGCAAAGTCTTAATCAACAGCCAGACCACCCTCTCCGCCAGCGTTTCACAGCTCTCATCGCCGGATTACCGCGACCTTAGCGACGCCGTCCAGTGGATATATCAGCAGAAGCACCCTGAGTATCCCGGTTTCGGCCAGCTGCGCCAGCCGCGCAGCCGCATGTCGCTCACCCTTTCCCAGCGTTTACCGCAGACATGGGGGCAACTGAATGTGGCGCTGCTAACCCAGCGCCACTGGAGTAATGACGGCCAGGATAACCAGCTACAGGCCGGATACAGCAACGCGTTTGGCTCTCTCGCCTGGTCGCTCTCCGCCAGCCGGGTGCGCAGCCGCGGCGGCGAAGAGATGCTGTTCGCCCTGCGCATTGCGCTGCCGCTCGGTAACACGGCTCACTCGCCGTCGCTGAATATGAACCTCAGCCGCAGCAATCAGGGTTCCGGCAGCCAACTGGGGCTGAGCGGCTCACTGGACGAGCAGTTGCTCGACTACGATCTTGGGCTGAACCGCGATGAACAGCAGAACAGCAGCGCCAGCCTGGCCACCAGCTGGCACCTGCCGGCCACTACGCTGGATAGCAGCATCAGCCTTGGCGGTCACAGCCGCGCCTGGTCAGCCGGGCTGGGTGGCGGCGTGGCGCTGGTGCGCGACGGCCTGATCTTCAGCCCCTGGTACAGCGACACCATGGCGCTGGTTAGCGCGCCCGGTGCTGCGGGGGCTGGCATCAGCGGCTACCCCGGAATAAAGCTGGACGGCAGCGGGCGGGCGCTGGTGCCCTGGCTGATGCCTTACCGACGCAATGAGATCGCTATCGATCCACTGGGCCTGCCGCAGGACGTGGCGCTGCGCATCACCAGCCAAAAAACCGTGCCGCGTGCCGGTGCGCTGGTGCGGATGAACTTTGCCACCCGGCTCGGCCAGCCGGTACTGATCCACGTAACCCGGCCTGACGGACAGGGTCTGCCATTCGGCGCACAGGTGAGTAATACGCACGGCGATCCGCTTGGCAGAGTGACACAGGGCAACACTATTTACGTGCAACTTCCCCCCGGTCTCACCCACATGCGGGTGACCAGCGGTGAACAGCCTTTGTGCCAGATTGCCCTGCAACTCCCCGTAGCTATCGCCAAACCTGGCGGGATCCGCCAGCTCAACGCCGTCTGTCTTCCGATGACGGCTCGTTCCCTTCCCAACCCCAACGAGAAACCGTGATGAGCCTGCGTACGCTGTTGCCGCCCACCCTGTTCACCGCACTGCTGTGCGCCAGCCTGCCGCCCTGTGCCGCGGCGCTCAACTGCGTCTCTGAGCAGGGGCAGAACCTGCCCCTCAACGCCCGCAGCGCCGGGCCGTTAAAAATCTCCGCTTCGCTGCCGGTCGGGCGGGAGGTGTTCCGTCAGCGCTATCCGTTGAGCGTCTGGTGCAGCATCAGCTCGCCGCAGTCGCAGGCAGAGAACCTGTGGCTGCATCGCCGTGACAGCAGCACCGCGCTCGGCAACGGCCTGACGCTGTTCACCACCCTTAACGGTGAACGCAGCAGCGAACCGGGCAGCGTCGACAGCGGGCTACGGGTCGACAACCACGCCGCCGCGGACGGGCAACCGTCGCAGCACTGGCAGCGGCTGACCTTCAGCGTCGAGGTCAGCATTGTGAAGACCGCGGAGACGCCGCCCGCCGCCGGGCGGGCGGCGCTGGTCAGCCCGCAGATCCCGCTGCTGGAGATGGGATCGCAACAGGGTGGGCAGCGGGTGACGCTCCTGCTGCAGGGGGCCGACCGCTGGCTGACCTTTGTGGCGCAAAGCTGCCGGGTGCGCGGCAACGCCTCCATGACCGTCTCACTCGGCGGGGTCAGCCTGCGCGGCACCCGCGGCGTGGGTGCCACCAGCAGCGATAAACTCTTCCAGCTCAATCTGCTGTGCGACCGCGAGGTGGCGGGCAGCGTTGACGTGATGCTACAGCTGGACGGTGAGTCACCGGCCGGCGTCAGCGGCGCCGGACTGGTGGCGCTGAGCGCGCAGCCGCTGGCCGCCCAGGGCGTGGCCTTGCAGATTCTGCACGGCGAGGGCCGTACCCCGCTGACGCTGGGGCAAGCCTGGCAGATTGCCCGCTATCCGCTGACCGAGGGCGGCATCAGCGTACCGCTGATTGCCCGATACTATCAGTACGCCACCCACGTTAAGGCCGGAAAAGCGGATGCCACCCTCACATGGACCCTCAGCTATCGCTGATCGCCGGCGCAGGATGCAGGATGCAGGATGCAGGATGATAAGGAACAGAGGAACAGGGCGTGATGACGGAGAAGCAGAAAAAAGTCGTGGAAAGCGGTACGAACGGGCCGCGCCGGTCTGTTTATCAGCCAGCGGGATTGTTATCATAGCCGATTACCATTCTGTGTTTTCCGGCGGCCCCGGATCTCGACCCTGACTGAAGGATTTCGCTATGCAACCGTTAAGTGGCCCCGGTGCACCTCTCCCTGCCGATCGTCCGGCTATTGACGCCCCCGGCGGCACGCCGCGCGCCCTGGCCGGCGACCAGCCGCTCACGCCGGCGCAGCGCACCACGCTGGAACGCCTGATCGTCAAAATTATGGCGCTGAGCACGCTGAAAGCGCCGGAGCTGTGGGCCGGTTTACGCCATGAGGTGGGGGTAAAAAACGATGCCGGCCTGCTGGCGCGCCACTTTCCACAGGCTGAGCAGTTTCTGAATACCCGGCTGAGCCAGGTACAGGACGGCCACGCCACGCGCCAGCTGCTGCAGCAGCTCACCGATCGGCTGCCGACCGGCAACAACCGCCAGGCAGTGAGCGACTTTATCCGCCAGCAGTTTGGCCACACCGTACTCAGCTCGCTGAATCCCGACCAGCTGCGCCAGGTGCTGACCATGCTGCAGAACGGCCAGATGGCTATTCCACAGCCGCAGCAGACGCCGCCGACCGGCCGCACGCTGCTGCCCGCCGAGCAGCAAACGCTTAACCAGCAGGTTACCCGACTGGCGGCCACCACCGGCGAACAGCCGGTGAAGCTGTGGGCGTTGGTGCTGAAGGTAGTGAACCTGCACAGCGGCGATCCGATCCCCGCGCGGGTGTTCCCGCTGCTGACCCAGTACCTGCACGCCAGCCAGACGCTGAACCAGCAGCCAGCCCCCACCCTGCATCAGCTGACCGCCGTGCTCAAGCAGCCGCCGGACAGCGGCGAACAGCGCATGCTGGAAGAGTACAGCCAGCAGCGCTTCGGCACGCCGCCGCAGTCCGTACTGACCCCGGCACAGGTGCAGGATCTGTTAAACCTGCTGTTCAGCCGCCGCGCCAGCGCCCTGCAGGAGCTGCCGCTGGCCGCCAGCCAGATCCGCCCGCAGCCGCTGACCGGCAACGCGCCGCCGCCGCTCCCTCCTGCCCCGCGCAGCAGCCGAACCTGGTTTACCGCCTTTGCGGCGGCCATCGTGGTGATGCTGATCCTGTGGATCCTGCTGTAAAGCTGACGTCTCCTGCGGTCTGCGGTCTGCGGTCTGCGGTCTGCGCCGTCAGGATACCTTTGCTATGACAGCGATTACAGACATGTGCTGTTTTGCCGCACCGGCGGTGCGCATCCGGTGCCGGTCTGCTGAAAGCCAGCGCTACCGGCTGGCGGGTAACTGCCAGCCGGTAGCGCTGAAGCGGGAAGTTTCAGTTTAACAACCACACTCCGGCTGGCTGCTCTGCTGCGGCCAGCTGCCCGGCTCAGTGCCCGCCGCCAGCGGATGCTGGTCCCGCTGCCAGAAATCCAGCCCGCCGATCAGCTCCTTCACCCGCAGCCCGGCGGACGCCAGCTTCCACGCCCCTTTGGTCGAGCCATTGCAGCCGATGCCGTCGCAGTAGGTGATGTAGACCTTAGCCCGGTCCAGCGCCGCAAGGCTTTCTGCCGTCATCAGGCGATGGGGAAAACTGACCGCGCCGGGAATATGCCCGCGCTGATAGTGCTGCTCAGATCGGGTATCAATCACCACAATCGCGTCAATGCCCTGCGCCAGATCCGTTGCCAGATCCCAGGCATCGGCGTAATGCGCCAGTTTTTCGGCCAGCCGCTGCGCGCTCTG
>NZ_JRZZ01000002.1:200988-207726 GCF_002865965.1 Erwinia sp. B116 | reverse complement strand
GATGCTGATGCTGATGCTGATGCTGATGCTGATGCTGATGCTGATGCTGATGATAATGGTGATGACATTGGCATGCTCCCCGATAAATTCAGATTGCCATCATAAGGGCAGATCGGCCTTAATAGTAATACCCATTTTTCAGGCCGGATAAGACCGATATGTCGTCAACCGCCGTCCCCTGGCTGGTGCTGCTTAACCGCGAGCAGGCCGCTACGCGCCAGGAAAAAGTCTGCGCCATGCTGCGCTCAGCGATTCGCAGCGGTCAGCTGGCCGGCGGAACGCGCCTGCCCTCTTCCCGGCTGCTGGCCGTCGATCTGGCGCTGTCGCGCATCACCGTAGAAGCCGCCTACGTCCGACTGGAGAGCGAAGGCTATCTGATCCGCCAGGCAGGGCGCGGCACCTTTGTGGCGGAACACCTCGCCGCCCGCACCACGCGGGTTGCACGGTCAACCACGCCGGTGCTCTCAAGGCGCGGGCAGCAGATCGTCGCCGGCGGCGGCTGCGACGACCCGCCGTTCCCGCAGGCGTTTGCCGCCGGCTCACCGGACCTGCGCGCCTTTCCGCTGCGGCTGTGGCAGCGGCTGACCCGGCAACGGCTGCGGTGGGAAGGCGAGAGCCTGCTCGGCTACGGCGACCCGCAGGGGCTGCCCGCGCTGCGCGAGGCGATTGCCGTTTACCTCGGCCAGTCACGCGGCGTGCGCTGCCACGCCGGTCAGGTGATGGTGTTAACCAGCTCACAGCAGGCGCTGCAGATGATCGCCCTGCTGTTATGCGATCCCGGCGATCGGGTCTGGCTCGAGGCGCCCGGCTATCCCGGCGCCTGGCAGGCGTTTAACGGTGCCGGTGCGGTGGTAGAAGATATCCCCCTGGACAACCAGGGCGCGCAGATCCCAACCGACGCGCCGCCCCCCAGACTGGTCTATCTCACCCCATCTCATCAGTATCCGACCGGCATCACCCTCGGGCTGCAGCGCCGGCTGGCGTGGCTGGCCTTTGCGCGCCAGCAGGGCTGCTGGCTAATTGAGGATGATTACGACAGCGAGTTTCATTACGACGGCAGGCCGATGCCCGCCTTGCAGGGGCTGGAGCCGGACGCGCGCACGCTCTACGTCGGCACCTTCTCCAAGGTGCTGTTCCCGTCGCTGCGGCTGGCGTATCTGGTGGTGCCGGAGGGGTTAATCGATGCGCTGCGCCGTTTGCGCAGCACGCTGGACGGCCACAGCGCCCAGCTGATGCAGGCGGTAACCGCCGACTTTATGCAACAGGGGCATTTCGCCGCCCACCTGCGGCTGATGCGCCAGCTGTACGCCAGCCGCCGCGACCTGCTGCTGCAGGCGCTGGCCGAACGGCTGCCAACCCAGCTGACGCCGCTGCCGCATCAGGGTGGCCTGCAGCTGACGGTACTGCTGAACGGCGGCGACGAGCAGCGGCTGACCCGCGAGGCGGCGGCCGGCGGGCTGCTGCTGCCACCGCTGTCGCCGCTCTGCCGCCACACTACGCCTCAGCAGGGCTGGATCCTCGGTTATTCAGCGCTGCAGCCCGGCGAAATTATGCAGGCGGTCGATAAACTGGCGCGACTCAGTTACCGCGCCTGATGCAGAAAACAGAAAGTCATTGCCAGCCCAGGGCGGCGCAGGCGGCCGACAAGCTGGCACGGCTCAGCTATCGCACCTGACGCAGAAAACCGGAAATAATTATCAGCCCGATGGCGGTCAGTAAGCCGGTGCAGGTCAGCTACTTCGCCTGACGCAGAAAGCCCAGGGTGATCATCAGCCCGACGGCGGCACAGGCGGCGGCGGCGAGGTACACCGAACCATAACCCAGCGCGCCGGCGAGCAGGCCGGTTAGTGGGCCGCTGGCACCATAGGCAATATCCTGGAACGCCGAGAAGCCGCCTAATGCGGTGCCGCGCACCTGCGGCTCAACGCGTTTCAGCACCTCCAGACCCAGCGCCGGGAACACCAGCGAACAGCCGCAGCCGGTCAGCGCCGCACCGGCCAGCGCCATCCAGCCGTTGTTCGCTATCCCCAGCAGCAGCAGGCCCACCAGTTCCACCGCCAGCGACACCAGCGCCACCCGTGCGCCGCCGAACTTATCCGGCAGCCCGCCGAACAGGATGCGCATCAGCACAAACGACAGGCCAAAGGCGGTCAGCGCAAAACCGGCATTGCCCCACTGCTGAGCGGCAAAGTATAACGAGGTAAAGGTGCCGATCACCGCAAAGCCGGTGCCCTGCATCGCCAGCGCCCAGCCCGGACGCAGGATCAACCCGACCACCTTCCACAGCGACGGCCGCTCTCCGCCGTGAACCGGTACCGCCCGCACCCAGCCGTTCAGCGCCAGCGCCAGCAGCGGCAGCAGCACGGTGGCCGCGCCCAGCGCCATAAAGCCCCACTGCCCGTGCAGCCACAGGCCAACTGGCGCACCGGCGGCCAGCGAACCGTAGATCGCCATACCGTTCCACGACATCACCTGGCCGGAGCGCTTCGGCCCGACCAGCCCCATCCCCCAGGTCAGGTTACCGGTCAGCAGCAGGCTCTCGCCAAAGCCCAGCAGCAGCCGCCCGGCCACCAGCAGCGCAAATTTTCCCGCCACCGGCAGCGGCAGTACCGCCGCCAGCAGATAAGCCACACCAACCAGCGCCAGCGCCAGCATCCCCTGCCGGGCGGTGCGCTTCGCGCCGCGCTGGTCGGCCAGCCTGCCGGCATAACCTCGGGTCAGCAGCGTGGCAAAAAACTGAATGCCCACCGCCAGCCCGACCATAACGTTGTTCAGGCCGAGCTCCTGGTGCACATACAGCGGGATCACCGGCAGCGCCAGTCCGGCGGTCAGATAGGCTAAAAAGACGGCGAACGAAATGGTCGCCAGCGGCACGGTGGTCTGCGCCGGACGGGTTTCTGTATGGCTGGACATGACGGTGGCTCCCTGGACAATCGCGGCTTCCCTGCCGGCGGCACGCCGCCTGCGCTGAGCGCAATTAGAATTTTTTTTTCAAGAAAACAAATACTGGCTTATAAGTTTCATTTCGTCAATCGTTGTCAGCCAGCGTGCCGGCAGGTGCGGTAAAAATGATAGCTGAATCGTATAACTTGCCTCTCCCCCGCTACGCTGTTACATGACAGGCAAAGGCACAACGACAGGTGCAGGGCGCAATTTCCCCAGGTGACCAGGTGAATAGAGGTGGAACGACCGATAACAAAGAGGGCGTAGAGTAAAAAAGAGTTTAAAACTTCATCCTGAATGCTTCGGCCATCAAGCCAATTTTATGCATATTATTGTTATCTCGGGCCAGTTTATGTGCATCAGGTTTCAGAATAATAATCAGCAGGTAAGCGTCTGATTCCATCGCCCCCTGGCAGTAAACCAGATGCGCACTATCACTGGTTCTTCTGAACTGGCGGAGAAATTTCGGGAAAGGCGCACTGGCATCGGCCAGATGCAAATGCGCCACCTCTTCCCGTTTGACCAGAGGATATGTGGCGGCATCATCGTAAGGTGCGTCGCGGCCAAACGTATCTGGTAGTACGCCATCCTGTTTATAACCGCGAAAATCCGCAACCAGGTCTTCAAGTTCCTGAGGTGCCAGCTGTTGGCTAATCAACGTCGACTTGAAAACCCTGATGCTCATTCCGTGAACTCCCTGAGGTCGTTATCTGAAGCGCGGTCGAGCAGCTCCTGACCGCTGGCGGTAATCTCGTTCAAACGCGCTGCATTGGGTCTGAAACGGGCAAGACCATGAACGGTCTCCTGCTTGTCCTGCAGCATGTCGATGAGCTCTTCGAACACTCTGGCGCTGACCATATAGCCCGCCGGACGATTGTTCGAGAGTACGGCAACGGGTTCATCAATAAAATACTTCGCCGGATTTTTTCTCAGCTCAGTGATATTTATTGTTTTCTCAGCAAGAATGCGCTCCATAATGTACTCCTCAGTAATCACAATAATGCACATCAAAGTCTACACCAATCCGTACTCACCTGCTACCGCACGAATCATCGCCCATGCAGAACCCACGCGTCATATGCTGCGCAAACCCGTTTTTTCTATGGAGGACAGAATGACAAGGAAGAGCGTGCTAATCGCAGTGATAATTGGCCTGACAGGCTGTGCCACCGTGCAAACCCGCACGCCGGAAACCTATCAGAAAAACTCGTTTTACTCCGGTACGCAGCAGGACGGTCGCTGCTTTTTTGACGCGTGGATGTGTGCGCTTGATCTGCCGCTGTCGCTGGTTGGCGATACGCTGATGCTGCCGTTTGACGGCTGGTATTACCTGCAGACGCCAACCGTAAAGCCTGAAAAGGAATAGCAATAAGCGATCGCCAAAATCTGACAGACAGACAGGCAGACAGAGACAGAGACAGAGACAGAGACAGAGACAGAGACAGAGACAGAGACAGAGACAGAGACAGAGACAGAGACAGAGACAGAATACCTGACAGGGATAAGCAGCGCTGAGTACTGAAGGTGTATTAGTCGCAACGCGACAAAGGTGTATTAGTCGCAACGCGGCAGAAGCAGAAAAAACGGAGTGTAAGTATCGAAGCAACGGGGGCGGAGAGCCCGCCCCCGAAAGGATTACAGCTTACGCATGACCAGGGTGGCGTTGGTGCCACCGAAGCCGAAGCTGTTGGACATCACGGTTTTCAGCGGACGTTCGGTCGGCGTCGTCACGATATCCAGGCCTTCTGCAGCCGGGTCCAGCTCGTCGATGTTGATGCTTGGCGCAACAAAGCCGTGCTCCAGCATCAGCAGCGAGTAGATGGCTTCCTGCACGCCGGCGGCACCCAGCGAGTGGCCGGTCATCGCTTTGGTAGCGGACATCGCCGGGGTTTTGTCCGGGAAGACCGCGCGGATCGCACCCAGCTCTTTCACGTCACCGACCGGGGTCGAGGTGCCGTGGGTGTTCAGGTAGTCGATTGGGGTATCCACGCCTTCCATCGCCAGACGCATGCAGCGCATCGCACCTTCGCCTGACGGGGCAACCATGTCGGCACCGTCAGAGGTCGCGCCGTAACCGACCACTTCCGCATAGATGTGCGCGCCGCGCGCCAGCGCGTGCTCCAGCTCTTCCACCACCACCATGCCGCCGCCGCCGGCGATGACGAAGCCGTCACGGCCTGCATCGTAGGTACGCGAGGCTTTTTCCGGGGTTTCGTTGTATTTGGTCGAGAGTGCGCCCATCGCGTCGAACTCGCAGGACATCTCCCAGCACAGCTCTTCGCCACCGCCGGCAAACACGATATCCTGCTTGCCCAGTTGGATCTGCTCTACCGCGTTACCGATGCAGTGCGCAGAGGTGGCACAGGCGGAGCTGATCGAGTAGTTAACGCCGTGGATTTTGAACGGGGTTGCCAGGCAGGCAGAAACGCCGGACGCCATGGCTTTGGTCACCATATACGGGCCAACGCCGCGCAGGCCTTTGGCACGCATGCCGTCAACGCTGGCCGCCTGATAGAACGGCGAACCGCCGCCGGAGCCGGCCACCAGGCCCACGCGTGGGTTGTTCTGGTACTGCTCATCGGTCAGGCCGGAATCCTTTACCGCTTCCTGCATGGAGAGGAAGGCATATACAGAGGCATCGCTCATAAAGCGCAGCATCTTACGGTCGATACGTGCGGTGATTTCGTCTTTAGACAGCTTGACGTTACCCCAGACGTGACTACGCATACCGGAATCTTTCAGCTCCTGCGAGAAAGTAATACCAGAGCGTCCTTCACGCAGCGACGCCAGAACTTCTTCCTGGTTATTACCAATACTGGAAATGATCCCCAAGCCAGTAATCACAGCACGTTTCATTCAATACCTCTTAACTTCTTCTATTAGGATTCGACACGCACTCTAGCGTACAGATGTACGCCGAACAAGTCCGATCAGCGTATCCTTGTGTAAATTTGCGTAGGCCAGCTCACATAGTTAGAATCGCGCCACCGCCTGATAACGAGCCTTTGCCCTTGAAAACCGCCCCTATAGAACACGCTGAGCTGAGCTGGAACGATCAGGGTACACCTGTATCCCGAGCGTTTGATGACGTCTATTTTTCTAACCAGAACGGACTGGAAGAAACGCGTTACGTCTTCCTCGACGGTAACGGGCTGCCGGCGCGCTTCGCCAGCCATCCGCGTGATCTGTTGATCGTGGCAGAGACCGGGTTTGGCACCGGACTCAACTTCCTCACCCTGTGGCAGGCCTTCGACCGTTTCCGTCTGCAGCAGCCGGACGCTGCACTGCAGCGGCTGCACTTTATCAGCTGTGAAAAATATCCGCTGCAGCCCGCTGACCTCGCCGCCGCCCACGCCAGCTGGCCCGAGCTGGCCGGCTATGCCGCCGCGCTGCGCGCACAGTGGCCGCTGGCGCTGCCGGGCTGCCACCGCCTACTGCTGGACGGCGGCCGGGTGACGCTGGATCTGTGGTTTGGCGATATTAACCAGCTTATTCTCACTTTTGATGACACCCTGAATCAGCAGGTGGATGCCTGGTTCCTGGACGGCTTTGCACCGTCGAAAAACCCGGATATGTGGACGCCGGAACTGTTTCAGTGCATGGCGCGGCTGGCCCGCCCCGGTGCCACGCTCGCCACCTTCACCTGCGCCGGCTTTGTGCGCCGTGGCCTGATTGAAGCGGGCTTTGCGGTACGCAAACGCAAAGGCTACGGCCAGAAGCGCGAGATGCTGGTCGGCGAACTGCCTGCCGCCGTCACCCGCGCCCCGCGTGCCCCGTGGTACGCCCGCCCCGCCG
>NZ_JRZZ01000002.1:183161-200934 GCF_002865965.1 Erwinia sp. B116 | reverse complement strand
GCGGCTGTTCCCCGCCGCGTTTGTCTTCGCCCGCCACTACTATGACCAGCAGGGCGTAACCTTTGAACACGACTGGTGCGGCGTCACCCAGCTGGGGTGGAATGAGAAAAGCCAGGCGAAAATCGACAGGATGCTGCTGATGGGGCTGCCCGCCGAACTGGCCCGCGCGGTCGATACGACGGAGGCAGAAGCGCTGTGCGGCGTGGTCACCGGCTGTGGTGGTATTACCTACCCGCTTGGCGGCTGGCTCTCGCCAGCCGAACTGACCCGTGAACTGCTGCTGAAGGCTGAACGGGGCGGGCTGCAGCTGCGCTGGCAGCATGAGCTTATTGACATGCAGCGGGAGCAGGATGAGTGGCTGTTGAACTTCCGTGAACAACCCGCCGCCCGCCATCAGAACCTGGTGCTGTGCACCGGCCACCGGCTGACCGGCTTCAGCCAGAGCGAGCTGCTGCCCGCGAATCCGGTGGCCGGGCAGGTAAGCCATGTGCCGACCAGCCCGTCACTCGGTGCGCTGCGGCAGGTACTGTGCTACGACGGCTACCTGACGCCGGTCAGCCCGCAGTATCAGCAGCACTGCATCGGCGCCAGCTACCGCCGTGGCGAAACCGACACCGGCTACCGGGAAAGCGATCAGCAGGAGAACCGCGCGCGTCTGATGCGCTGCCTGCCGGATGCTGGCTGGCCGGGGGATATTGATGTCAGCGAAGGATCGTCGCGCGGCGGGGTACGCTGCGCCAGCCGCGATCACCTGCCGCTGATCGGCGCATTGCCCGACTATCCGCAGCTGCTGGAACAGTACGCCGGGCTGGCGCAGCAGCAGGAAAATGCCGCCAGCGCACCGGTGCACGCAGGGGCCTTTGTGCTCGGTGCGCTGGGGTCACGCGGGCTGTGCAGCGGGCCGCTGGCCGCCGAGGTGCTGGCCGCGCAGATGTGCGGTGAGCCGATCCCGCTGGACGGCGCCACGCTGGCCGCCACCAGCCCGAACCGCTACTGGGTGCGTAAGTTGCTGAAAGGCAGGCCGGTGACGACGGAAAGCTAAGGGTGGAGAACGGAATGCTCTGCCTGCCTGGCAGGGCACGTTTTACCGCGTGACAGACTAGTGCCGCCGATCGGCGCTGATGACAAGACTATTGAGGTTCACACAGTGATGGCCTGCGGCCGGATGGCGCTGGCCCGCAGAAACGCAACAGGGCACAATCATCGTGACTGCGCCCTGTTTATTGCCAGCGGCTGAATCAGCGCTTCGGCCGCTGCGATCAGGCCTCCTGCGTCGCCTGCTCAAACAGCTTCTGCCACATGCCGCGCACCAGCACCTGGTCACGCGGTGACAGTTCACCGGCCTGGATAGCTTTTTCCAGGCTCTGCTGTACCTGAGCGGTCAGCGCCTCGCGGCTGTGGTCGCCGCTCAGCTCCACTTCGGCGACCGCCAGCGTCAGGTGCCCGCGCAGGTAGCCGCCGGCAAACAGCTCGTCGTCGCTGGCGTGTTCGACCATATCGTCAATCAGGCCAAGAATACGCGACTCAAATTCGTCGATCATAACGTTCCTTAGTTAAGCAGTGCGCCCCGCCGGTTACAGATCTTCCGGCCAGGGAAACTGTGCCGCCGTCAGCGGGGGGGTAGAGTAAAAATCGCGCAGCGCGGCAATCAGCCGCGCCGGACGGGCAGGAATGCCGTTATCCAGATACGCCATCACCTGAGCGTGAACCTTGCGCTGAAACGCAATGCGATCCGGCTCACAATCCCCTTCGAGATTGTCACAGCTTACGTTGAACGGAAAGCCTGCCGCAACTGAAAACAGCCACTCCAGCGCCTGCGGCTTGATTTCGGCCGATTCAAACTTATTCTGCGTTTCGGCATCGCGGCCGTCCGGGCAGTACCAGTAGCCAAAATCCACCAGCTTGCGGCGTTCGGCACCGGCGATGCACCAGTGGGAGATCTCATGCAGGCCGCTGGCGTAATAGCCGTGAGCAAATACCACCCGGTTGCAGGGTGATGTCTCGTCAGCCGGCAGATAAATCGGCTCGTCATCGCCCTTAATCAGGCGGGTATTGAAGTCGTCGAGGAAGCAGCCGTCAAACAGCTCAATCAGCTGCGAATAGTGATGTTGCGTACTCATTGCATCGTTCGCCAAAGTAAAAAAACGCGCAATTGTCGCATTATGCGTGCTGAGTTTCGAGAACTATTCTCATCCCCGCCGAAGCGGCTGCGACTGCTGGCGAAACGCCAGCGGAGGCAGGCCAAACTGCGCCTTAAACGCCCGCGAGAAGTGGAAAGGTGAAACAAATCCGCACTGTTCGGCCACCAGCGCCACCGGCAGGCTGCTGCGGGTCAGCAGCCGTTCCGCATGGCGCAGGCGCACGTCACGCAGGTAGCGCGCCGGGGTCAGCTGCAGATGCTGGCGGAACAGCGCGATCAGGTGGTTAACCGAGCAGTGGGCGCGGGCGGCAATATCTTCCAGCGCCAGCGGGTGCTGATAGCGCATGGCGATATATTTACAGGCTTCACGCACGCTTTTGGGCATGGTTTGTGCGGCTTCCTCCTGCGGACGTTCAGCGCAGGAGGCGTAGTACCACAGCAGCGTTTCGGCCAGCGACAGCAGCACCCTGGGCGAGCCGCTGCGCCGCGCGGTCAGGCTCATGCCCAGCTCCATCAACTGTTCCACCTGGTTATCCACGGCGATGGTCTGCGGCAGCGCGGCCAGCTGGGCGGCAATTCCCTCCGGGGGCACGGTAAAATCCAGCTGGCACCAGATATGCTCGCTCGCCACCACCGCATCAAAACGAAAGAACTCGCGTTCCCCCGGCAGCAGCAGCGCCAGCGTGCCGGGCACCAGGTGCAGGACCCGGCTGCCGGCCTCAATGGTGACGCTGCCGCTAAGCAGCGCAATAAACTGCACGCCGCGCTGAGTACGCGGCCCGAGCGTCTCTCCGCTGGCATAACGCGACAGGCCGAACCATCCCTCGCCGGGTTGCGGATTAAGTGTGATTTCAGACATTTTCTTCCTGACTACAGGCATGTACCCGTGAAGGGCTGGCAGGCTATCTTTTCTCCCATCTTCAGCCGGATAGCGGCGGACACCAACGGATTTTGCAGGCAGTAATCGAATCTGCGATGCAGATCAAACTTTGATTTCAGACAGGAGTAAAAAGATGGCAAATGCCAGTATCCGCCTCGGCGTCAGCCCGCTGGCCTGGACCAACGATGTGCTGGAAGATCTGGGGGATAACGTTTCTGCCCTGCAGTGCATGCAGGAGGCCGCCGCCGTCGGCTATCAGGGCATTGAGCTGGGCCGAAAATTCCCACGTGAAATCGAAAATCTGCAGCCGCTGCTGGCGCAGAGCGGGCTGTCACTGGCCTCGGGCTGGTTCTCCGGCACGCTGGCCGATATCAGCGTGGAGCAGGAGCTGCACAACGTCGCCGCCCACGCCCGGCTGCTCAGCGGGCTGGGCTGCCGGGTGATGGTCTACGGCGAATGCGGCGGCATGCCGGGCGACACGCCGCTGGATATCGGTATCTCGCATTCACCGAAGCTCAGCGCCATCGACTTCGACGGCTACGCGCAGCGCATGAGCCGCTTCTCCTCGGCGCTGTATCAGGAGTACGGCCTGCGGCTGGCCTATCACCACCATCTGATGATGCTGGTTGAGCGCCAGGATGAGATCGAGCGTTTCTTCTCGGCCACCACCGCCGACGTCGGCATGCTGCTGGATACCGGCCACGCCGTCGCCGCGGGCAGCGATCTGTCGGCGCTGATCGACCAGTTCGGCAGCCGCATCTGCCATATTCACCTGAAGGATATCCGCCGCGAGCGGCTGGCGCAGGTCTACGCCAGTGATGAAAGCTTTAACCAGGGGGTACGCGGCGGCATGTTTACCGTGCCGGGTGACGGCTGGATCGACTACCAGCCGGTGGTCAATTTCGTTAACCAGAGCGGCTATCAGGGCTGGCTGATCGTCGAAGCGGAACAGGACCCGCAGGTCGCACCGCCGGTCCCAACCGTTACCCGCGCCTTCAATCACGTTAATCGCCTGTTTTCCCTCTAAGGAACCACCATGTCTGACGCTCTGAATATTGGCCTGATCGGCTCCGGTTTTATGGGCCAGGCCCACGCTGACGCCATCCGCCGTGCCGCCCTGCTCTACCCGAACCTGCCAAAAACGCCGGTGCTGTACGCGATTGCCGACCAGAACCAGGCAATGGCCGACCAGGCCGCCCGCCGCTTTGGCGCGCTGCACGCCTTCGGTGACTGGCGCGAGATGCTGCAGGATCCGAATATCGACGTGATTGATATCACCTCCCCCAATCATCTGCATCATCAGATGGCGCTGGAGGCGATCGCCGCCGGTAAACACGTTTACTGCGAAAAACCGCTGGCGGTAACCGAGCCGCAGGCGCGCGAGATGGCGGAAGCGGCGCGCCGCGCAGGGGTGAAAACCATGGTCGCCTTTAACAATATCAAAACCCCGGCGGCACAGCTGGCCCGGCAGCTGATCGAACGCGGCGAGATCGGCACCCCGGTGCGCTTCCGTGGCACCTTCGATCAGGGCTTCTATAACGATCCGGAGCTGCCGTGGTCGTGGCGCTGTTCAAAAGAGCTGGCCGGTTCCGGCTCGCTGGGCGACCTTGGCGCGCATACCCTGTCGGTAGCACAGTACCTGATGGGCGGCGTCAGTGAAGTGTGCGCCAGCGGCCAGACCCATCTGAAAACCCGCCCGGTACCGGGTGTGGACAGCGGCTACGCCAGCAAGGTCGAGGCCAACGCCGAACGCCGTACGGTAGAAAACGACGACCAGATGCAGTGCCTGGTGACCTTTGACAGCGGTGCCGCCGGGGTGATTGAGTCCTCACGCATCGCCGCCGGCCGCATTTTCGGCGTCTACTGGGAGGTCTCCGGCACCGAAGGCACCCTGTATATGGACGGCGAGCGCTTTAATGAGCTGCAGGTGTTCCGTTTCAACGACGACAAACGCGATCGCGGCTTTAAAACGCTCTACGCCGGCAGCCAGATCCCCGCTTACTCAGCGTTCTTCGGCTTCGACTTTGGCGGAGGTGGCTTAGGCTACTTCGACGTCAAGGTGCTGGAGGTCCATGACCTGGTGCAGGGGATCTGCCGCGACGAAGACTGCTACCCGAACTTCGCCTTCGGCTGGGAGAATCAGCGCATTCTGCAGGCGATTGAAGACTCAATGGAACAGCGCCGCTGGGTGAACGTGACTAAAGGCTAGCTCGGTATCGCTGACAGAAGTCGCTGCAGATCCCGGTGCCCGGCTTATCGGGTCTTTCCGGAACGCGGACACGCTATGAACACGTCCGTGTGCGCTCGGCAGCGGCCGTCCCTGGCCGCTGACGGTCCGCTTATCCGGAAAGACCCGATTGCCCGAAATTTCTGACGTCGCTGCCTTAACTCGGTCCGGATAGTGATCCTGTAGCAGCTCTTACAGACGTCTCATGCAGACAATGCCTTTTGCGTCCTTGAGGAAAGCACAGCCCTTCGACGCCGGATACAGTGTTTTCGGCCAGACGACTCAAAACGTAAAGCGAGGGGAGCCTGTACACGGAGCAAAGCATCGCGGGCCAGGGATGGCCCGCGCTGAGCTGTCAGGGATGACGTTTTTTGCGTCTTTGCGGAGTGTACAGGCTCCCCGAAGCCGGATGCGGTGTTCCAGCAGACAATGCTTTTAGCTTTTAGCGACTTCGTATCTGATTACAGCGCGTGGAACCACGCGGCGATTTCCGCACCGTGGCTGTCGTACAGCAGTTTGGCGCTCATCACCGCCGAAACGATAACGATCATCGGGCGGATCAGTCTCTGTCCTCTGCTCAGCACCATCTTCGCGCCGAGCCGCGCACCTAACACCTGCCCCGCCATCATCACCAGCCCGACAACCCACACCACCTTGCCACCGATAATAAACAGCAACAGCCCGCCGAGGTTAGAGGTAAAGTTCAGCACCTTGGCGTGGGCGGTGGATTTAGCGAGGTTATAGCCGCACAGGGTAACAAACGCCAGCGCGTAAAAAGAGCCCGCACCGGGGCCAAAGAAGCCGTCGTAAAAACCCACGCAGCCCCCGGCCACCAGCGCAAACGGCAGCCCGTGCAGGCGACGCTGGCGATCCTCTTCACCGATCTTCGGCATCAGCAGGAAATAGAGGCCGATGGCGATCACCAGCAGCGGCAGCAGCTGACGCAGAATATCGCCCTTCACGTGCTGCACCAGCAGCGCACCGGCCAGCGAGCCGATAAAGGTCATGGCGATATTCAGCTTCTGCTCGCGCAGATTCACCGCCTTCATACGAATAAAGTACAGGCTGGCGGAGAACGAACCGCCCACCGACTGCAGCTTGTTGGTCGCCAGCGCCTGCGCCGGTGACAGACCGGCGGCCAGCAGCGCCGGCACGGTCAACAGCCCGCCGCCGCCGGCGATTGAGTCAATAAACCCGGCCAGCAGCGCCACCAGAAACAGCACGCCCAGCAACCACGGGGCAACGCTAATCCATTCCATAGAGATCCTTAACCATAAAAGCGATGCTGTCGCGGCGCAGGATCACACCGGTCGCAGCAAAGCCATTGAACAGCAGGTTTACAGGAGCGGCACAGGCTGGCCGGATCCGTTTCAAGTGAACTACAGCAGATGTTTATCCAGCAGCGCCTGGCAGGCGGCAGGCAGCGGCGGCGGTTCGCGCTTAACCGGCGGCGTACTGCCCGGTTTCGGCGGCAGGAACCAGCTGTCGAGCTCGGCACCGCAGCCGTCACCGCCCGGCGGCAGCAGCTGGTCTTCGCACTGCAGGCTGCCCGCCGGGCAGCGCAGGCGCACGTGCATATGCGCGCGGTGCTGGAACCACGGCCGCACCTTACGCAGCCAGTCGCGGTCGGCACCGGCGTCGGCACACAGCTGCTTTTTAATCGCCGGATTCACGAAGATGCGCGTCACCTCATTGTCCTTCGCCGCCAGCTTAATCAGGCTGTCGATCTCCGGCCGCCAGTGGCGCGCCACCACGCTTTTACCGTCTGCGGCCACCAGATCCAGCGGCTGCGGCTTCAGCAGCATCTGCTGCGTCCAGCGCTGTTTCGGCAGCTGCAACCAGATATCAACGTCCAGCCCCGACTGGTGGCTGGCGTGGCCGCTGCTGAAGCGCCCGCCGGCCGCCATGCCCATATCACCGACCAGCACTTCGCCCAGCCCGCGCTGCGCGGTCTGGCCGCTGAGCCGCTGAATAAAGGCGATCAGGTCCGGGTGGCCGAAGTAGCGGCGCTGGTCGGTACGCATAACCTGGTAACCCGGTGCCTCCAGCGGCAGCGGCTGCGCGCCAACGATACAGCCGTTGGAAAACGCGCCGATCGCCTGCGGCGCGCCGGCGATCGGCTGGTGAATGCTCTGCCACGGGGTGGCGGCCTGCGCCAGCGTCGCCGCCAGCAGCGCGGTCAGGGCGATCAGCGTGTTTTTCATCATTTACCAGCGTGGATAATCGGTGGTGACGTCGGCATTCTGCGCACGGTGGCGCAGCAGGTGATCCATCAGCACGATCGCCATCATCGCTTCGGCGATCGGCACCGCGCGGATGCCGACGCAGGGATCGTGACGGCCTTTGGTGATCATCTCCACCTCTTCGCCGCTGCGGGTCAGCGTTTTGCCCGGCACGGTAATGCTGGAGGTCGGTTTCATCGCCAGGTTAGCGATAATCGCCTGACCGCTGCTGATGCCGCCAAGGATGCCGCCGGCGTGGTTGCTCTGGAAGCCGTCGGCACGAATTTCATCGCGGTGCTCGCTGCCGCGCTGGCTGACCACGGCAAAGCCGTCGCCGATCTCAATGCCTTTCACCGCGTTGATGCTCATCAGCGCGTGCGCCAGGTCAGCGTCCAGCCGGTCAAACACCGGTTCGCCCAGGCCGGCCGGCACGTTTTCTGCCATTACCGTCACTTTCGCACCGATCGAATCGCCCTCTTTCTTCAGGCCGCGCATCAGCTCATCCAGCGCTTCCAGCTTATCCGGGTCCGGGCAGAAGAACGGATTCTGCTCGACCTGCGACCAGTCTTTCAGCTCGCAGGCCACGTCACCGATCTGCGCCAGATAGCCGCGCACCACGATGCCGTGTTTCATCTCAAGGTACTTCTTGGCAATGGCCCCCGCCGCGACGCGCATCGCCGTTTCCCGCGCCGACGAGCGGCCGCCGCCGCGGTAGTCGCGGAAGCCGTACTTCTGGTCGTAGGTATAATCGGCGTGGCCGGGGCGGTACAGATCTTTGATTGCGCCGTAGTCCTGCGAACGCTGATCGGTGTTCTCAATCAGCAGGCCGATGCTGGTACCGGTGGTTTTACCTTCAAACACGCCGGAGAGGATCTTCACCTGGTCCGGCTCGCGGCGCTGGGTGGTGTAGCGTGAGGTGCCCGGGCGGCGGCGGTCGAGATCGTGCTGCAGATCGGCTTCGGTCAGCGGAATGCCCGGCGGCACCCCGTCAACAATGCAGCCAAGGGCGATGCCGTGCGACTCGCCAAACGTCGTGACCCGAAATACTTGTCCTATCGTATTACCCGCCATACTGGCTCCTCACTCAATCGGTGTTTTTAATTAATCTTTGTAGATTTTGAAGTGGTGCTGCGCCGCCACGATCTGATCGCGGGTCAGCATAAATACGCCGTCGCCGCCGTTTTCAAACTCCAGCCAGGTGAAAGGCACGTCCGGATACTGGTCGATCATATGCACCATGCTGTTGCCCACTTCGCACACCAGCACGCCTTCTGCGGTGAGGTAATCCGGCGCACAGGCCAGGATACGCCGTACCAGCTTCAGGCCGTCGCTGCCCGCCGCCAGGCCCAGCTCCGGCTCGTGGCGGAACTCGTCCGGCAGGTCGTCCATATCTTCCGCATCAACGTACGGGGGATTGGTGACGATCAGGTCGTACTGGGTTTTCGGCAGTTCGCGGAACAGGTCGGCACGGATCGGCGTCACCTGATGATCCAGCCCGTGGGCGGCGATGTTCTGCTCGGTAATCGCCAGCGCGTCGGTGGAGATATCCACCGCGTCCACTTCGGCTTCCGGGAAGGCGTAAGCGCAGGCGATGGCGATGCAGCCGCTGCCGGTACACATATCCAGAATGTGCTGCGGCTGGCCGCTGATGATGCCGGCAAACTGGCCGTTAATCAGCTCACCGATCGGCGAACGCGGCACCAGCACGCGTTCATCGACGTAGAATTCGTGGCCGCAGAACCAGGCTTTGTTGGTCAGATAGGCCACCGGGATGCGGTCGTTAACGCGACGGCTCACCCGTTCAACGATGCGCTGACGCTCGCTGGAGGTCAGCCGCGCACGGTACATCTGCTCCGGAATATCCAGCGGCAGGTAGAGCGTTGGCAGCACCAGCTGAACGGCTTCGTCCCAGGGATTGTCGGTGCCGTGGCCGAACCAGATTTCAGCAGCAGAAAAGCGGCTGACCGACCAGCGCAACATATCCTGAATAGTGTGCAGTTCACTGACTGCCTCATCGACGAAAATTTTGTCCATAGTGCCCTCCGCAGGCCGTACTGTTAAACCCGGGCGCTAGTTTGCCATGAAGCGGCAGAGAATTCAGCGCGAGGTGGCGAAAAAGCTGAGAATTATTAGAGAAAGAACGGCAGGCTGGTGGCGCGGGAACCGGGATTTGTTGGGGAACAACGCGGAGATTTACTTAAGCCTGAGGGCGGGAACAGGTAGACTACCGCCAGGAATATGAGATGACGACGACCTGCCGGGACACCGTTACGCAGCAGGCTGAGAGAGCAGTGACTGAAAAATGAATAAAAAAGAGAAGCTAAGCGTTGAAGACCAGGCGCTTTTTCGCGGGCTGATGACCGGCACGCGCAAAATCCACCAGGACACTATCGTCCATCCGCCCGAGCGTAAGAAAGCGCGCGAGCTGCCGCAAAAGCGGCTGTTGTCCGAGCAGATGGACGCCAGCCACTATTTCTCCGATGAGTTTCAGCCGCTGCTGCCCGCCGAGGGTGCGGTGCGCTACGTGCGCAGCGACGTCAGCCATTATGAGCTGAAAAAGCTGCGGCGCGGCGACTATTCGCCGGAGATTTTTCTCGATCTGCACGGGCTGACGCAGAAGCAGGCCAAGCAGGAGCTGGGTGCGCTGATCGCCGCATGTCGCCGCGAGCACATCTTTTGCGCCAGCGTGATGCACGGCCACGGCAAACATATCCTCAAACAGCAGACGCCGCTGTGGCTGGCGCAGCATCCGTGGGTGATGTGCTTTCACCAGGCGCCAAAACTGTTCGGCGGCGATGCCGCGCTGCTGGTGCTGATTGAGGTGGAAGAGTGGCAGCCGCCGATCCTGCCCTGAGCGATATGCACCTGACCACAGCCAGACGTATCTGTTGAGAAGCCGATGATGGCTGAAGCCGTTGCTTTGCCGTCGTAGGGTACAGGCCGACGAAAGTAGTCGGACATTCGGACATTCGGACAGCCGGACAGCCGGACAGCCGGACAGCCGGACAGTCGGACAGTCGGACAGTCGGACAGTCGGACAGGGAGTTTACGTCGTCGGGGGGAGTCGTGCCACTGACAGCGAGCGGCCCGGGTTTAGCGGGCCGCCTGCCGGGGATTACATCGCCTTCGCCAGTTTGGCCGGGCTGACCTGCCACTGCAGGGTGCCGTGGCCGCTGGCGTCGAGATCGACGCGGGCGATGGCCGAGGTGGCAAACATCGGCGGCGACTCCTGCGGGCAGAGCTCCGCCACCAGGTAGCCGACCAGCGGCAGGTGTGAGATCACCAGCACCGATTTTACTCCCTGATCTGCCAGCATCTGCAGATAGCCACCGACCGATTTCGGATCGCCACCCGGCGTGAGTTCCGGCAGCACACCTTCCCCCGCCGGCAGCGGTAGCGCTTCGCGCACCGCGTTCAGCGTTTGCCGCGCGCGCAGATACGGGCTGACCATCACCCGTTCAATCGTCACCGACTGGCCGTGCAGCCAGGCTGCCATCTGGCGCGTTTCGTTACTGCCGCAGTGGGTCAGAGGTCGGACAGAATCACTGGCTGCATCCAGAGCCGCATCGCCGTGACGCATTATGAAAACTTGCATAGAGCACCGCTGTTGTTAAACAAAAACGCCGGGGGACAACGCCACCCGACTCTTCATTCATTGAATGAACGGTGTGTTGTACCCCAATGGCTTGAGTATAGTCAACCGATTGTTTACTTAGTGAACGATGGCCGAAAAAACGCCCCGCTCACTCCTGCTGCCTGGCCAGATTAACCCGCTGCCCCGGCGTCATCCGCCAGCGTAACCGGCGGTGATAAGAAGCTTTCCCGCGCTTCCATCATTTTTTTCAGCCGTTCACAGGGGGCGAAACGCGGCCCGTAACGACCGGCCAGCTGTTCAAGCCGGCTGACCACCGTTGCTGCGCCCAACTGGTCGATATAGCGGAACGGACCGCCGAGAAACGGCGGGAAACCGATGCCAAACACCGCACCGATATCGCCGTCGCGCGCGGAGCGGATCACCGCTTCATCCAGCGTGCGTACCGCCTCATTTAACAGCATCATGACACAGCGTTCTGCCAGATCTTGTGCGCTGAGACAACTTTTTGGCGTAACGGCCAGCAACCGGTAAATGGCCGGATCCGGCCGCCTGCCACGCGGCCAGCGCTGGCCGTACAGGTAGAAACCTCGCCCGTTTTTGCGCCCTTTGCGGTCATCCTTCTGCAGCGCCGCCATCGCCGCCGGCAGCGCGAAACGATCTCCCCAGGCCTGCTGCAGCACCGGCATCATATGGCTGGCGATATCGATGCCCACCTCATCCAGCAGCTGGAACGGACCGACCGGAAAGCCAAACTGCACCAGCGCGGCGTCCACCGCATCGATCGGTTCGCCCTCCAGCAGGCAGTGCAGCGCCTCCAGCATATAGGGGGCCAGGATCCGGTTAACGTAGAATCCGGCGCGGTCGGCCACCACAATCGGCGTTTTTCCCTGTTTTTTCGCCAGCGCCACCACCGTCGCCAGGGTCGTGTCTGCACTGCCCGCATGGGGGATCACCTCGACCAGCGGCATTTTTTCCGGCGGGCTGAAGTAGTGCAGGCCGATCACATTTTCCGGCCGCTGCGCCTGGCGGGCGATATCGGTGATTGGCAGCGAGGAGGTATTGGAGGCAAAAATGGTGGTCTCTGCACAGTGTGCCTCCACCTCCGCCACCATCTGCTGCTTCAGCGCCAGGTTTTCGAACACCGCTTCAATCACTACGTCGCGCTGGCTGAACCCCTGCCAGTCGGTGCCGCCGCTGAGCAGCGCCATCTGCTGCTGGCGCTGTGCGGGGCTGAGGCGGCGGCGCTGCACCTGCTTGCCGAGCACGTCCCAGCTGGTTTTCAGCGCACGGGCGACGCCCGCAGGCTGCAGATCTTTGATGCGCACCGGTAGCCCGGCGCGGGTGGTGGTAACGCAGGCGATACCGCCGCCCATCAGGCCGCCGCCCAGTACGCCGATGCTGCGCAGCGGGCGGGGTTCTGCACCCGCCCCGCTCTCTTTTTTCAGCGCGGTGCTGGCAAAGAACAGCCCGCGCAGCGCGGCGGACTGCGGGGTCATCGCCAGTTCACCAAACGCACGCGCCTCGGCGGCGTAACCGGCCGCGCTGCCCTGCTCCAGCCCGCAGCGCACCACGGCGATAATGCTGTCCACCGCCGGATAGTGGCCGTGGCTTTTGGCCCGCGCCCGGCGCTGCACCAGTGTAAACAGCACGGCGCGCCCCGGCGGCGTGGCCAGCAGGCGTTCACGCAGCGGCCGTGGCCGCGGCTTCGACTGTCGCCTTAACTGTGACTGTGACTGTGACTGTGACTGTGACTGTGACTGTGACTGCGGCGGTGCCTCACCCGTCTGTGGCTGTGGCTGTGGCTGCGGCCGTGCCTTACCCGTGTGAGCCCCCTGCAGCGCCAGCGCCACCGCCGTTTCCAGCAGAATGGCGTGCGGCACAGCGTCGTCCACCAGGCCGCATTTACGCGCCGCCGCCCCGCGCAGCGTGCGGCCGCTGAGCATCAGATCCAGCGCGGTGGACGCACCGATCAGCCGCGGTAAGCGCTGAGTGCCGCCTGAGCCGGGCAGCAGGCCAAGCTGCACCTCGGGCAGGCCAAGGCGGGTAGTATCTTCCAGCGTGCAGACCCTGTGGTGGCAGGCCAGCGCCAGCTCCAGCCCGCCGCCCAGGCAGGCGCCGTGGATCGCCGCCACCACCGGCACCGGCAGCGCCGCAATCTCCGCCATCACCTGCTGCCCCTGCTGCGCCAGCGCCTGCGCCTGTTCTGCCGTGCGGCAGGCGGCGATCATGCCAATGTCGGCACCGGCAATAAAGGTATCCGGCTTGCCCGAGATCAGTACCACACCCGCCAGCTGCGGGTTAGCGCACGCCTGCTGCAGCACCTCACGGATCTGCCCGGCAAACTCAACCTTCAGCGTATTGACCTTCTCACCGGGAACGTCAATGACGATCACCGCCACGTTATCCAGCCGCATTTGCAGCGTAAATGCCGATCTCTGTTCCATTATTCCGCCTCCAGAACCATTGCCGCACCCAGACCACCCGCCGCGCAGGCGGTAACCAGCCCCAGGCCGCCGCCGCGCCGCCGCAGCTCGTGCAGCGTCTGGGTAATCATCCGCGCGCCGGTTGCGGCAAACGGGTGGCCGTAGGCGATTGAGCCGCCCAGCACGTTAAATTTCTCCATATTCACCTCACCGAGCGCGTGCGGCCGCCGCAGTATCTCGCGGGCAAAGCGTTCGTCGGCGAAATGCTTGAGGTTGGCCAGCGTCTGGGCGGCAAAGGCTTCGTGCATATCAATCAGCGTCAGGTCGTTCAGGCCGATGCCGGCGCGATCCAGCGCCAGCGGCGAGGCGTAGGCCGGCCCCAGCAACATATCCTGGCGCACATCAATCGCGGTGAAGGCGTAGCTGCGCAGCCAGCCAAGCGGCTTCACCCCCAGTTCGCGGGCGCGGGATTCGGTCATCAGTACTACCGCGGCGGCGCCGTCGGTCAGCGGCGTGCTGTTGGCGGCGGTCACCGTGCCGTGCCGCCGGTCAAACGCCGGGCGCAGCCGGGCGTAATCCTCCGGCTTTGAGGCCTCGCGGACGTTGTTATCCTGGCGAAAAGGCTCGCGCCAGGGCGGCACGAACGCGGTCATCACTTCGTCGTCCAGCAGCCCCTGCTGCCAGGCTCTGGCGGCATGCAGGTGCGAGCGGTGCGCCAGCGCGTCCTGCTGCTCGCGGCTGATGCCGTGGCTTTTCGCCATCTGTTCGGCGGTATCCCCCATCCGCAGGCCGGTGGAATACTCCGCCACCGCCGGCGGCACCGGCAGCAGGTCACCGGGGCGCAGCCGCGTCAACAGCTTCAGTTTTGCGCCCAGCGAGCGGGCGCGGCTGAGATCCAGCAGCAGCCGCGCCAGGTTTTTACTCACCCCCACCGGCAGCACCGAAGTGGAGTCCGCCCCGCCGGCAATGCCGGCCTGCACCTGGCCTGCCAGCATACTCTCCGCCAGGCTGGCTACCGCCTGAAAACTGGTGGCGCAGGCGCGGCTGACGCTGTAAGCATCGGTATGCACGCTCAGCCCGGCGGCCAGCACGATTTCACGGGCAATGTTCGGCGCCTCCGGCATCTGCACCACCTGGCCAAACACCAGCTGTTCAATTGCCTCCGGCGGCAGTTCGCTGCGCACCATCAGTTCGCTGACCACCATCCGCCCCAGCTCCAGCGCCGGGATGCCGTGAAAGGCGGTAGCCTGACGAACAAAAGGGGTGCGCAGCCCGTGGGTGATGGCGATACGATCGCCCTGTCGGGTCAGTAAAGGGTGTGAGCTCATTATTTTCACCTGTTCGCATCGGTGCCGGCATCATTGCCAAAGAGGTCTGACCTGATCAGTGTTAACCAGAACCGTTATGGGTGCCACGGCAGAAGGGAAAAAATGCGAGACAAAACACGCTTATGGCAGTGAAAAGAGCGGGGCAGCCGGCGGTAAGCCGACCTTCAGAGTCGTCCCTTTACGTTAATCGCCGCTGCACGGAGCAGCGGCCGGGTCAGGGTGCGGCTGGCCGCAGGGTGATTAACGCAGGGCGAGCTGGAAAATCAGCGACTCCGCCTGGCAGCAGAAGGTAAATTCGCACTGCAGCTGCACGCCCTGCGGGCTCTCCGTCAGGCGGCTGGTGATTTCGCAGGGGTCGGACGCCACCGCCTGTGCACGGGCGCTCAGCGATTCCAGCATCGCCCGGGCGTCAGACTGAAAGGTGAAGTGCTGGCTGTAGCTGGCGGTACAGTCGCTGTTGTCGATCACGGTGCCGACATCGACACAACAACAGGCCGCCGTTTCACGGGCGGTACAGGCATTCAGGGCATCGCTCATCAGTTCCTCCGGTTAGCCACCCCCAGCGGGCGGCCGTCGCATTCAGATGCGATTGAGTCTACGCCCGCCGGGGGGAATGGCTCCAGCCATTCAACGAAGATCGCGCGCTTTATGATGAAAATCACGCTATTAATTGATCTGAAACAGGTGATACTGTGCCCGCCAAAAACATACCTGTAAGTTTTTGTTAGCGAGATCTCTTTTCTTGCATCATTTTAGCAATAACACGAAAACATGATTGCAACATGTGTACGGGTCAGTCCTATACTCTGGCAACTGGTCTGATTTGTTGTGCATGGGTCAGTCTGTGACATTCATGTTTCCTTGTTACGTCTGTAACAACGTTCAATAATAAATTATGAGGGTTGTGGTCATGAACCATAAAAACCTGTTTACCAAGTCTGCGCTGGCAGTGGCAGTGGCGCTGGTTTCAACTAACAGTCTGGCGGCTGGCTTTCAGCTGAATGAATTCTCCTCCATCGGTCTTGGCCGCGCCTATGCCGGCGAAGGTGCAGTCGGCGATACCGCCGCCTCCGCCAGCCGTAACCCCGCGACCATGGCGCTGATGGATCGGCCGATGTTCTCGGTTGGCGCGGTATTTATCGATCCGGATGTTAACCTTGACGGCACCAGCGGCCAGGGTAACAGCCTGAAGGCGGACAACATCGCCCCGACCCAGTGGGTGCCGAACATTCACTACGTGCAGCCGATTAACGACCAGTGGTGGATTGGCGCGTCATCCACCACCAACTATGGCCTGGCGACGGAGTTTAACGACGGCTACGCCGGCGGCCCGTTCGCCGGTAAAACCGACCTGATGACCCTGAACCTTAACCTGAGCACCGCCTACCGCCTGAACCAGCACTTCAGCTTCGGCGTCGGTTTTGATGCGGTTTATGCGCGGGCCAAAATCGAGCGTAACATTGGTGAGCTGGGTGCCGTATTGCCGGCAGCAGGGCTGCCTGCGGCTCCCGCGAACACGCAGATCGCCCACCTTAAAGGTGATGAATGGGGCTACGGCTGGAATGCCGGCGTGCTGTATGAGGTGGATGATAAAAACCGCTTCGGCCTGACCTATCGCTCTGAAGTTAAAATCGACTTTGACGGTGACTACCGCAGTGATATCCCGGTCGCCTATAACCCGATTGGCGGACAGTTCGGTCTGCCAACGGGCACTGGCGGCGCGACCATTCCCGGCTCCCTCTCGCTGCATCTGCCGGAGATGTGGGAAGTGTCCGGTTATCACAAAGTGGCACCACAGTGGGCGGTTCACTACAGCATGGCTTATACCAGCTGGAGTCAGTTCCGGGAGCTGAGAGCCACCGGCAACGACGGCAAAGAGCTGTTCTATAAAGATGAGAGCTATCACGACGCTTACCGCATCGCGCTTGGCACCAGCTACTACTACGATGACAACTGGACCTTCCGCACCGGTATCGCTTTCGATGACAGCCCGGTACCGGCGGACAAACGTTCAATCTCAATCCCGGATCAGGATCGTCTGTGGCTCAGTGCCGGTGCCTCTTATGCCTTTAACCAGAATGCCTCGGTCGACGTCGGTGTTTCCTATATGCACGGCAAAAAAGTCACCATTGAAGAAGGTACTGACCCGGTCGCCACTGCGCGGAACGGCGGGGTCGCCACGCCTTATACCTTTAACTCGGAAGGGAAAGCCCTGCTTTATGGTGCGAGCTTTAACTATAAGTTCTGATCGCATTTCATAAACGGTCGTGATCTGACGCCCTGCTCTTGCAGGGTGTTTTTTTAGTGCTGTTTATTATCGTAAAATCTTTATATTCACGAAGCGCACTTGACTGCTATTACCTCAATCATTACTTTCACCCTGCTAATTAGCGCACACAGATAAATTGAATGATATTAACAAGGAGCAGTTAAATGAAAGTTTTATCCCAGAGTGATATTGAACAGGTAAGCGGTGCAGGTGCGTTTAAGGATTTTCTGGTTGGCATCACTGAAACGACCTCAAAATTTGCTTATACCTGCGAAAAGGCGTTTGGCACCCTGAAAAACCCAACAGAGACCAGTAACGCTTATGTGGCGCGCCACACCCAGCCGGTGAAAGTATTTAGCGAAGGCGTGGAAAGCTTCTTCCAGGGACTTTTCGGCAACTCTGCCGCTTAATAATTCGCTCTGCTGTACGGGATAATTATTAGCACAATAAAAAAAGCATCTCATTTGAGATGCTTTTTTAACGTCATTCAGCCACGTTATTCTGCGTCAATGTCGTTCAGTTCGTCCTGAATTGCCGCCGCGTTCGGGTTAGTCTGCGGGGTCAGCTTGCCGTCGCTGGCGAGGAAGTCATGATGCTGGAAATAGGCGGCGCGCACGAAGGCGTACGGATCTTTCGAGTTGCTCAGCAACGCATCGGAGTCCAGCAGCTGGGCACGGGTTTCCACCCCT
>NZ_JRZZ01000002.1:134542-183108 GCF_002865965.1 Erwinia sp. B116 | reverse complement strand
AGGTGCCGTAACCGACGCCGTAATGGCCCAGCGTGCTACCGAAGCCGCGCGGCTCTTCCTTAGCCAGTTTCGGGTTGGCCATGGTCGCCACGTCAATAAAGCCGCCCATCCCCAGCAGGGTATTCAGGAAGAAGCGGTTGAAGTGCACCATCGCCTTGTACGGATTACCCTCAATAAAGTAGTTCACCATCGTGGACGGTTCATCAAGGTTGCTGAGGAAGTTGCCCAGCCCGGTACGCGCCGGCACCGGCACGTAATCGCGCCAGACCACCGCCACCGGCCTCACCACGTAGGGATCCAGCACGTTGTAGTTGAAGTTAAACATCGTGCGGTTGAAGCCTTCCAGCGGATCTGAACGGCCCTGTGGATCGTCGGCATTTTTCGAGCTGGCACAACCTACCAGCAGCACGCTTGCCAGCGCCAGGCCCGTCAGGCGATAGTTCATCATGTTCTCCCTGTACTGATTTATTGATTACCGCCCGTCACCTGCTGGTTAATCTCCACCGCAAGCTGCTGCTGACCGTCATAGGGGGTGACCGCGCTCTGACCGAACCAGTCACCCGGCTGCGGGTTGGCGCTGCCGTTGCGCGATATGCGCACCCGCACCTGCACCTGATGCTGCGCCGACAGCAGCCGCTGCGGCATCATGGCGTTGCTGTCATCCAGCGTGAGCGATAAAGGAAAATGGCTTAACGGCATCTTTTTTACCGCGACGGGAACCGGCGTGCTCCCGTCAGAGACGGAAATATACAACACTCCGCCCGCCGGTAACATTTTTTCTGCCCCGGCGGCCAGGCTGACCGTTAACGCCAGGTGACTGTTCTGCTTGCCGGATTCCGTCTTTGCCTGCTCGATACTGCGCTGAATCATCGCCACGCGCGCATCGTCAGGCGGTAATAACTGTAACATTTTTTGCCAGACTTCGATGGCCTGCGCATAGCGCTGACGCTCAAAAGCATTAAATGCCAACAAGCCCAGAATGCGCAGGTTACTGCCGTCCGCGGCCGCCATCTCATCCAGCAGCGCGGTGGCCTGCTGGTTATCCTGCGGGTCGGAAGAGCGGGTCAGCACTTCAGCATAGCTCAGCTTTGCCTCGGCATCCTGCGGTGACAGCTGCAACGCATGCCGGAACGCCTGGCCGGCGGTAGCGGCGTTGTTCAGCACCATCCCTAACCGGCCCAGCATCATCCAGTCGTTGACGTTCTGCGGATCCTGCTGCAGCTCGCTGCGGATACCCAATGCCAGCCGCGCCAGCTGCTCCATACTGAGCGGCTTCGCGTTCGGGTCCATCACCTGGGCGCGCAGCGCCGGCAGTTCGTTTTTCACCTGCTGCCAGGCCAGCACCTGCGGCAGCCCGCCGGTCTGCAGGTACAGCCCGAGGCTGGCCAGCACCAGCACCAGCGCCCCCGGCAGCAGCCACAGGCGGCTGACCTGCCGCGCCTGAGGCGGCTGCTGGCCCGGCACGTCCAGCAGCAGGGTTTGCTGCAGCTCACGTACCATCTCCGGCCGCTCCGCCACCACGCCCTGTGCCTCATCTTCCTCCAGCTCCTGCAGGCGGCGCTGGTAGAAGGCGGTATTCACCGTATCACGATCGTCGGTGACGCCAGGCGGGCGCCGGCTGCCGGCGATCAGCAGCAGGGCCACCGCCGCGATCAGCAGCAGCAGTATCGTCAACATCAGGGCGCTCATGGTTGTTTCCTGTCTTTCTGCAGCAGCGCATTGAGGCGCTGCTGCTGCTGTGGATCCAGTTCGGCGGGCTGCACGCGTCTGCGGCTGCGCAGAATAATCACCAGCGCGCCGATCGCCACAAACAGCGCCGGGCCAACCCACAGGATCAGCGTTGAGGGGGTGACCGGCGGCTGATAGGAGACAAAGTTGCCGTAGCGGGCCACCATCCACGCCTTGATCTGTTCCGGCGTCTGCCCCTGGCGCAGCAGCTCATACACCTTCAGCCGCATATCCGCCGCGATCATCGCATTGGAGTCGGCAATGCTGTTGTTCTGGCATTTCGGGCAGCGCAGCGATTCAGTAATGTGGCGGTACTGCTGCTCCTGATTTACCGAATCAAATTTATAGGTATCAATATTGTCCGCCAGCGCACAGAGGCTGCTGACCATCAGCGCCAGCAGTAGCAGGTAACGTTTCACGATCCGGCCCCCTGGCTGTATTTCTGCCACAGCGGCTTCACCTGCTCATTCCACACGCGTTCGTTGAGATCGCCGGCGTGACGGTAGCGAATAATGCCGTTGCCGTCGATCAGGAAGGTCTCCGGCGCGCCGTAGACGCCGAGATCCAGCCCGAGCATGCCGTCACCGTCGTACAGGCTCAGCGCATAAGGGTTGCCCAGCGTATTCAGCCAGTTCACCGCCTTTTGCCGGTCATCCTTGTAGTTCATACCCACCACCCGCACGCCCTCAGCGGCCAGCGTATTCAGGTACTGGTGCTCGGCGCGGCAGGTCGGGCACCAGGTGGCCCAGACGTTAAGCAGCAGCGGCTTGCCGTCATGCAGCACCGACTGGTCAAAGGTTTTTCCCGGCTGGTCCAGCGACTCCAGCGTAAATACCGGCACCGGTTTACCCACCAGCGCCGACTCCAGCCGGGTGGGATCGTCGCCGTTGGCGTTACGGGTCAGCTGCCACAGCAGCGCCGCCGCCAGCAGCAGAAACAGCACCAGCGGGATATAAAGAATTTTCTTGTTCATGCCAGCTCCTGCGGCGCTTTCTTACGCGCACGGTAGCGCGGGTCGAGCAGGCAGAAAATGCCGCCCAGGGCCATAAACAGGCCGCCGAACCAGATCCAGCGCACAAAAGGTTTGTAGTAGATGCGTACCGCCCACGACCGGTCGTCCAGCTGTTCACCGAGCGCCGCGTAGAGGTCGCGGGTGATACCGCCGTCGATCGCCGCTTCGGTCATCATGGTACGCGCCACGCTGTAGTAGCGTTTCTCCGCCCGCAGCGTGGCCTCCGGCTTGCCGTTGCGGGTGACGTCAATAATGCCGACCCCGCCCGAGTAG
This sequence comes from Erwinia sp. B116, assembly GCF_002865965.1. Lineage (NCBI taxonomy): Bacteria > Pseudomonadati > Pseudomonadota > Gammaproteobacteria > Enterobacterales > Erwiniaceae > Erwinia > Erwinia sp. B116. The sequence continues at coordinate 180,095 of NZ_JRZZ01000002.1, read as the reverse complement.
TTCGGCCCCTGCAGGTTATGCACGTCGCGGAAGGTGAAGTGGTAGCTGTGGATGTCCACCGTATCGCCGGCCTTCATCCGCACGTCGCGCTCGACGCTGTAGTTCTGGCTGAAGGCGATGCCGATCACCGTCACCGCCACGCCGAGGTGCCCGAGCACCATCCCCCAGTGGCTGCGCGACAGATGGCGCAGGCCGCGCAGCAGGCTGTGACGGTGGGTGGCACGCTCGTGCAGCTCCATCAGCGTCAGGATAATCACCCAGACCGCCATCAGCAGCCCGACCACGGTCATCGCTTCGATACGGTCCTGCATCAGCCACGGCAGCAGCACCGACAGCAGCAGCGTTGCCAGCATGGCGATCGCCAGCCGCTTCCACAGCTTCTGCGGCTCATCGCGCCGCCAGCGCACCAGCGGGCCGATGCCGAGCATCAGCGCCAGCGGTGCCATCAGCCAGCTGAACAGCAGGTTAAAGAAGGGTTCACCAATCGAGATGCTGCCCAGCCCCAGCTGCTTATGCACCAGCGGCAGCAGCGTGCCGAGCAGCACCACCAGCATCGCGGCGATCAGCAGCACGTTGTTGCCCAGCAGGAACGACTCGCGCGACCACACCTCGCTCTGCACGCGGCTGCGTACCTTGCCGCCCTTAATGGCGTACAGCAGCAGCGAACCGCCGATGACGATAATCAGGAAGGCGAGGATAAACATGCCGCGCGCCGGATCGGAGGCGAACGAATGCACCGACACCAGCACCCCGGAACGCACCAGGAAGGTGCCGAGCAGGCTGAGCGAGAAGGCGGTGATCGCCAGCAGCACCGTCCACGCCTTAAAGGTGCCGCGTTTCTCGGTCACCGCCAGCGAGTGGATCAGCGCGGTGCCGGCCAGCCACGGCATAAAGGAGGCGTTTTCTACCGGGTCCCAGAACCACCAGCCGCCCCAGCCCAGCTCATAATAGGCCCAGGCGGAGCCAAGCACGATGCCGATGGTCAGGAACACCCACGCGGCGGTGGTCCACGGCCGCGACCAGCGCGCCCAGGCGGTATCCAGCCGGCCGGCCATCAGCGAGGCGATGGCAAAGGCGAAGGCCACCGAGAAGCCAACGTAGCCCATATAGAGCAGCGGCGGATGGAAAATCAGCCCGATATCCTGCAGCATCGGGTTCAGATCGCTGCCGTCAATCGGCAGGTCCGGCAGCGTGCGGGTAAACGGGTTGGAGGTCAGGGTGATAAACAGCAGGAAGCAGAAGTTAATCATCCCCATCACCGCCAGCACGCGGGCGATAGCGTCGGCCGGCATGCTGCGGCTGAACAGCGCCACCGCCAGCGTCCAGGTGCTGAGCAGCAGCACCCACAGCAGCAGCGAGCCTTCGTGTGCGCCCCAGGTGGCGGCCACGCGGTACCACACCGGCAGCAGCGTATTGGAGTTATTGGCCACGTAGGCGACGCTGAAATCGTTGACCACAAAGGCGTGCACGAGGATCAGAAATGCCCCGGCGATGCAGGCAAACAGGCCGTAGCTGAGCGGACGCGCCAGCCCCATCAGCCGCTGGTCAAGGCGCGACGCCCCCCACAGCGGATAGACGCTGAGCAGCAGTGACAGCCCCAGCCCGAGGCACAACAGGAAACTGCCGATTTCCGGGATCATGGCTGCCCCTCCGCCGGCGCGGCGGCCGGATGGTTGTTCTTCATCGCGTCGCTGATCTCCGGCGGCGTGTACTTCTCATCGTGCTTCGCCAGCACCTCTTTAGCGACGATATGCGTGCCGTCCTGCAGCACACCCTGCGCCACCACGCCCTGCCCTTCACGGAACAGGTCGGGCAGGATGCCCTCATAGCTGACGCTGACCACGCCGCTGTTGTCATACAGCTGGAAGCTGACCTGCAGCGTTAACGGATCGCGGTGTACGCTGCCCGGCATCACCATGCCGCCGACGCGCAGGCGCTGGCCCGGCTGCGGCTTCTGCAGGTTTTCGCCCTTGCCGTTGATGATTTCACTCGGAGTGTAGAACAGGTCGATATTCGAACGCAGTGCGTACATCACCAGCGCCGTTGCCAGCCCCAGCCCGACGATCACCAGCAGCACCAGCAGCAGGCGGTTTTTACGGCGCGGATTCACGGTGCTTCTCCTGCCGCAGCGGCGGCTTTTTTGGCTTTGGCGGCGCGGATGCGCTGCTCGCGTAACTGGCGCTGGCGGATCTCATCCAGCAGGCTGCGGCGCTGCAGCAGGGTGTGCAGCAGCAGCCCGGCCAGCGGGATCAGCGTGCAGGCCACCGCCAGCCAGACGTAAAAGGCGTAGCCGCCCATGGCGAAGAACTGCGCCCAGGAAGAGAAAGCCGGATTCATGCTTTGCGCCCTCCGTGGTTAACCAGCGCCAGCACCCACGGGCGATGGCGCTCGGCGGAGAGCAGCAGGTTGCGCAGGCGCATCAGGGTCAGAGAGACGAACAGCAGCAGGTAACCGAGGATCGACCAGCGCAGCGGAATGCGCATGCTTGGATCTATCGCCTGCTGCAGCACGCCGGAGGAGCCCTGGTGCAGGGTGTTCCACCACTGCACCGAGTAGTGGATGATCGGCAGATTCACCACGCCAACCAGGATCAGAATGCTGGCCGCGCGCCCCGCCGTGCGGCGGTCGTCAAAGGCGTGATACAGCGCGATGGTGCCCATGTAGAGGAACAGCAGCACCAGTTCCGAGGTCAGGCGCGCGTCCCAGATCCACCAGGTGCCCCACATCGGTTTGCCCCAGGCCGAGCCGGTTACCAGCGCGATAAAAGTGTAGACCGCGCCCACCGGAGCCATCGCCGCGGCGGCGAGGTCGGCGGTTTTCCACTGCCACACCAGCCCGGTGAAAGCGGCGATGGCCATTGAGGCATAGATGCCCATTGACCACATCGCCGCCGGCACGTGAAGGTAAATGATACGGTAGCTGTTGCCCTGCTGATAATCGGCGGGAGCAAAGCCGAAGCCCCACGCCCAGCCGAGCAGCAGCGCGGCAACGCCGGGCAGGGCAAACCACGGGATAAAACGCCCGCATAACCGGTACAGCCGCTCAGGCTGGCCCAGCTGATGGATCCATTTCCACATTGTCTTCTTGCTCACAGTAAAAATAATCGTTCTGAATCAGGTGCGCCGTTAAGGGTGACAGTCGGTTTTATTATTTTCTTAACGTTTACTGCACGCTTACCCGCAGCGCGGCTGCGGTAGCAAAAGGTGCCAGCGCCGCGCTGCCCGCCAGCAGCGCGCCGAGGATCGCCAGGTAGCCGTCGATCGGCAGCCCCTGGCCGGCGGCATCGATCGCCGCCGTGGCAAAAATCAGCACCGGTACCGCCAGCGGCAGTACCAGTAAACTCAGTAACACCCCGCCGCGCCGCAGGCCGACCGTCAGCCCGACGCCGATCGCCCCGAGGAAACTCAGCGTCGGCGTGCCCAGCAGCAGGGTCAGCGCCACCGCCCGCCAGCTGGCCATATCCAGCGACAGCAGCAGCGCCACCAGCGGCGACAGGATCAGCAGCGGCAGCCCGGTCACCATCCAGTGCGCCGCCACTTTTCCCAGCACGGTCAGCGGCAGCGGCGTGGGCAGCAGCAGCAACTGCTCCAGCGATCCGTCGATAAAGTCATCGCGGAACAGCCGCTCCAGCGCCAGCAGCGAGGCCAGCAGCGCCGCCACCCAGACGATGCCCGGCGCGATGCGCGCCAGCAGCTGCGGCTCCGGCCCCACGCCGAGTGGAAACAGCGTAATCACGATCAGGAAGAACCACAGCGGATTGGCAATCTCGCCGCCGCTGCGCAGGGCGATGCGCAGCTCACGCTTTAACACCCGGATAAACATCAGGCGGCCTCCGGCGCGGTGAGGCAGATGCGGCCGATCGGGTGCATCGCCTCCGGCAGATCCTGGTGGGTGGTGAGGATCACCGCTCCGCCCTGCCGCGCATGGCGCACAAACAGCGCCGTCAGCGCCGCCACGCCGGCTTTATCGATCGCCGTCAACGGCTCATCGAGGATCCACACCCGCGCCTGGCTCAGCCACAGCCGCGCCAGCGCCACCCGCCGCTGCTGGCCGGCGGAGAGCTGGCCTGCCGGCACCGTTTCATAACCGGCGAGGTCCACCTGTTCCAGCGCCTGCCACAGCGCGTCCTGGCTGTGGTCAGGGTGGTAAAAACGCAGATTCTCAAACGGGGTCAGCACCGCCTTCACCCCCGGCTGGTGACCAAGATAGAGCAGCTGCTGATGCCAGCTCTCCCGCTGCTGCAGAATACTTTTCTGCTGCCACAGCACCTCGCCCTGCTCCGCGCGGCTCAGCCCGGTCAGCAGACGCAGCAGCGAGGTCTTACCGGCACCGTTCGCCCCTTCCACCTGCACGATATCCCCCGCCGCTACGGTAAAACTGAGATCGCAAAACAGCACCCGCTCGTCGCGGACAAGGGTCAGGTTTCTGGCTTCAAGCATGAGGGAAGCATCGCGTGATGTTAAATTTGATGGCGGATAGTACCACAATTATTGCGCCTTCCGAAGGCAAGGCAGGCCTGCAACCCCCAGCCGGCCGGGTATTAAGGGCTTTTTCTGCTCAAAATCGCGCCGTTTTTAAAGCTTTGTTACCCTTTTAAACGACTGATGTTACGTGTTGATGTCCGTCCCGCCCTCCCTGACGCGCCGCGTATTTTCTTCTTTTTTGCACCCGAGTGCAAGAAAAGCCGGGCTATGCTTACTATTTGACACTCAGATTGCCGGGGAAATGATGGAAAACGCTCAAAATGATAAAAACGAAACCAACGAAGTCGACAGCGAAGAGAGCGAACGCGGGGAGGAGATTGAGGTAGACGAAGAGGCCCTGCCCTCGCGGGCGGCGGCGGTGCATGAACAGATCCGCCAGGAGGGCGAAAAGGAGCTGGAGCGCGACGCGATGGCGCTGCTGTTTTCCGCCATCGCCGCCGGGCTGTCGATGGGCGCGTCGCTGATGGCCAAAGGCATTTTCCAGGCCAACCTGGAGGGGGTGCCCGGCGCGTTTCTGCTGGAGAACCTCGGCTATACCTTCGGCTTTGTGATCGTGATTATGGCGCGCCAGCAGCTGTTCACCGAGAACACCGTCACCGCGGTGCTGCCGGTGATGCACAAGCTGAACGGCGGCAACCTGCTGCTGCTGCTGCGCCTGTGGGGGCTGGTGCTGGCCGGCAACCTGCTCGGCACCGGGCTGGCGGCGCTGGCCTTCAACCATCTGCCGGTATTTGACGACGCGGTGCGCGAGGCCTTTGTCAGCATCAGCATGAAAATCATGCATAACTCGCCGTGGGAGATGTTCGCCAACGCAATGATTTCCGGCTGGATCATCGCCACCATGGTGTGGATGTTCCCCTCCGCCGGGGCCGCGAAGATCTGGGTGATTATTATGATGACCTGGCTGGTGGCGCTCGGCGACCTGACGCATATCGTGGTCGGATCGGTGGAGATCCTCTACCTGGTGTTTAACGGTGACATCAGCTGGCAGCAGTTTATCTGGCCGTTCGCCCTGCCGACGCTGGCCGGCAATATCATCGGCGGCACCTTTATCTTTGCGCTGATCAGCCACGCGCAGATCCGCAACGATATGAGCAATAAGGCCAAAGCCAAGGCGCAGGCCGAGGCGAAGAAGAAGAAGAAACAGCAGGAGCAGGGACAGAAACAGGAGCAGGAGCAGGAGGGTTAAAGTTTAGCCGCCCTGCCCCCCGGGCAGGGCAATGCTTTCTGTCAGCCAGCCGGCAAAATCGCGCATCGCGTCGGTCTCAACACGGGACTGCAGGCGGGTCAGCCAGTAGCCGCCGAGGCTGACGGTGGTGGCAAACGGCTGCACGATCCGCTCGCCGCGCAGCAGATGTTCAAACATCGACGGCGGGGCGAGCGCGATCCCCAGCCCGGCCTGTGCCGCTTCCAGCATATTCACCGACGAATCAAACATCATCACCTGCTGGGTGGGCAGCGGTGCGGGTTCCCCCACCGCCGCCAGCCACGTGGCCCACTCGTCGCGGCGATAGGAGCGCAGCAGCACGCAGCGCTGCAGATCGGCAGGCTCACGCAGCCCGGCCGCCAGCGCCGGCGTGCACAGCGGGGCCAGCGGCGCGTCACAAATCAGCTGCGCCTCGGTGCCGTGCCAGGCACCGCTGCCATAACGGATGGCATAGTCCAGCCCTTCGGCAACGCTGTCCACGCGGTTGTTATGGGTGGAGAGCTGCACGTCGATATGCGGATGACGCTGGGTAAACGCCGCCAGCCGCGGCAGCAGCCAGCCGGTGGCAAAGGTGCCCACCACGCCAATCTTGATTTTTTCCCGCAGCTGCCCGCGTGAAAAACGATCGAGACTCTCCGCTATGCGATCAAAGGCGTCGTTCAGCACCGGCAGCAGGCTTTCGCCCTCCGGGGTCAGCACCAGCCCGCGCGAGTTGCGGATAAATAGCTGACGCTGCAACTGCTGCTCCAGCGACTTAACCTGCTGGCTGATCGCCGCGTGGGTGACGTGCAGTTCGATAGCCGCCTTAGTAAAACTTAACTGCCTGGCCGATGCTTCAAACGCACGCAGCGCATTAAGGGGAAGATAGCTGCGGGTCACGGGGTTTCCTGTTAGATTTTCTATTATCAGCCGTTATTTATCATCGATTGCCCTCGCCGGTCAATCTCTGCACAATCCACCACAGGAACCCGCACCCCGCCGGGCCAGATCACCCTCCATGGAAGATGACACAATGCTAAAGAAAACCTTAACCACCCTGCTGTTCACCGCTTTTGCCAGCGCACCGCTGATGGCGCAGGTGCAGACGCCGCTCAGCCAGCAGCAGGTGGCAAAAATCGTTAACGACACCCTTAGCCCGCTGATGGCGGAACAGCAGATCCCCGGCATGTCGGTGGCGGTGCTGGTCAACGGCACGCCGCACTACTTCAACTACGGCGTGGCGAATATCAAAAGCGGCCAGCCGGTAACCGCCGGTACCCTGTTTGAACTGGGCTCGGTCAGTAAAACCTTTACCGGCGTGGCCGGCGGCGTAGCGGTGCAGCGTGGTGAAATCCGCCTCGATGACCCGGCAGCGGACTACGCGCCACAGCTGAGCGGCCACTGGCGCGGCATTACCCTGCTGCAGCTGGCCACCTACACCGCCGGCGGCCTGCCGCTGCAGGTACCGGATGCGGTGACCGACCAGGCCGCGCTGTGGCACTACTACCAGCAGTGGCAGCCGCAGTGGCCGGCGGGCAGCATGCGCAACTACTCCAACGCCAGCATTGGCCTGTTTGGCCAGCTGGCGGCGCAGCGCAGCGGGCTGTCGTTTGAAACCTATATGAATAAATACCTGTTTACGCCGTTAAAGCTTAACGACACCTTTATTACGGTGCCCAAAGCAAAGGAGGCTGACTACGCATGGGGCTACCGCGACGGCAAACCGGTGCGCGTCACGCCCGGCATGCTCGATCAACAGGCCTACGGCGTAAAATCGACCGCACGGGATATGGCGCGCTGGATGCAGGCCAATATGGATCCGCAAAGCCTGCCCGCAGGCGACGCCACGCTGAAGAAAGCCATCGCCAGCGCGCAGACCCGCTACTACCGGTTCGGCGATATGTACCAGGGGCTGGGCTGGGAGACGCTGGACTGGCCGGTTGATGCCAAACGGCTGGTTGCCGACAGCGCCAACGGCGTCGCGCTGCAGCCGAAGAAGGCCCTGGCGCTGCTCCCCGCGCAACCGCCGGTGGCCGCCTCGCTGGTCAATAAAACCGGCAGCACCAACGGCTTCGGCAGCTATATCGCCTTTGTGCCGCAGCAGAAGATCGGCATCGTGATGCTGGCCAATAAGAACTTTGCGCTGCCGGTGCGGGTTGAGGCGGCACTGAAAATTCTGCAGGCGCTGGACCGGGAGCAGAGTACGGCGAAGGAGCAACAGCAGAGCGCGGCGAAGGAGCAGCAGCAGAGCGCGGCGAAGGAGCAGCAGCAGAGCGCGGCGAAGGAGCAGCAGCAGAGCGCGGCGAAGCAGTAAGCGGAGGCTCCCGGTGCGGTTTCGTATCGGGAGAGTTCGATACGGCACGGCTGACTAAGGCCGACTGCTGGTTAAATGCGCAGTCAGCCGGGTAAGTGGTTAATCTTTGTCGAGTATTGCGCTATACTGCCCGCCGCTGTCTCCTTAGTTAAATGGATATAACGAGCCCCTCCTAAGGGCTAGTTGCAGGTTCGATTCCTGCAGGGGACACTTTCCTACAGTTCGCCACCCTCCGTAGTAGTTCGCAATAACCCTTTAAACTCAAGTAGTACCATAAACATCAGTTCGTGCCAGTTCGCAACAGTTCGTTGACAGCCGCACGCTTCAGCGGGTAAAAAACGAGTAAATAAATTTACTCACCGGAATTTTACCCATGCTCACGCTAAAGCAGGTAGACGCAGCCAAGCCCACAGAGAAGTCCTACTGACCTCTTCCCTTCGTTCATTACCGGCGTAAAGTAGGAGGTCCGACCTTTCTTTCTCTGAACAAATGAGGTCATCCGGCATGAAAAAAAACACAGTGTTCAAAAACAACCGCAGTCAGGCGATGCGCCAGACCAAAGCTGTTGCCCTGCCTGATGATATGAAGCAGGTCGATATCGTGGCAACTGTCCGCACGCGTATCATTACGCAAGCAACTGAAAGCTGGGACTCCTGGTTTGACAGCAACGGTGTCACCTCTGACTTCATGAGCGCCAGGGAACAACCAGATGGCCAGGTCAGACAGACTGGTCCCCCCCCACAGACGATGCTATCCGCGACTAACCCGAACCTTTAGATCTCTCCGCCCTACCCGGCAACCTCACCCTGAACCGATTCTCACCCTGCTGATGCACCACTTCAATCTCCCCGCCATGCAGCTGCACAATTGCACGGGTAATCGCCAGCCCCAGCCCGCTGCCGGGGGTGTGGCGGGCGTTGTCGGCGCGCCAGAAGCGGGTGAAGAGTTTATCGGCGTCCGCGATTGGGTCGCCGCGGTTGGTCACGCTGAGGGTAACGCCGTTATCGTCGCGGTCGCTGTCGATCCGCACGGTTTCCCCTTCAGGCGAGTGGCGGATGGCGTTGGTCAGCAGGTTGGTCAGCGCCCGCTGCAGCAGCAGTTCGTCAGCCATCACCTCGCCGCTGGCGGTGACCTCCAGGCGGATCTCGCGCTCTTCCGCCAGCGGCGTCAGAAATGCCACCACCCGGTGGGTAAAGCGCGGCAGGTCGACCGGCGTCAGGCTGAGGGCGATATTGCGGTGATCGGCGCGCGACAGAAACAGGATGTTTTCAATCAGCCGGGTCATCTGCTCCAGCTCTTCAATATTGCTCTCCAGCAGCCCTTCATACTCATCCGGCGGACGCGGGCGCTGCAGCATCACCTGATTCTGCGCCAGCAGCACGTTGACCGGCGTGCGCAGTTCGTGGGCGAGGTCGTCGGCAAACTGCGTCAGCCGGGTGAAGTCCTCCGCCAGCCGCTGGCGCATCTGGTTAAGCGCGCTTCCCAGCGGCAGCAGTTCGGCAGGCAGACCCTGCAGCGGCAGCGGCGCGGCCAGCCCGCGGCTGTCGGTCTGTGCGGTTTGCTGGCTGAGCTGCGCGATGGCGCGCAGGCTGCGGCGGATCGCCAGCGGGCCGATCGCCGCCGCCAGCAGCACCGCCGCCAGGCAGAACAGCAGGCTGTGCTGGCGATACTGCCGCAGCACCTGCTGACGCTCTTCGGCGATACGCGCCACGGTGATGATCAGCGGACCCGCCGCATCGCGGCCGCTCAGCGCCAGCGCCGCGGCGTCGGTGCCTTTGCCGGTGCGCCACTGGTGTAGCCGCGCAACGGTGGGGGCAACGTCGGCCGGCAGCGCCTCCATCGCCGGCAGCCGCAGGCCGCTGTGGTTAATGTCGACGATCGCCCCCGCCTCCCCGCGCGTGATGCGCAGGATATCCTGCCGCGTGTTCATCATGCGGTTGAAGTAGAGCGGCAGCGTGCGCGCCTCCGCGCCGTCCAGCAGCAGCTGGCGCAGCTGGGCGGCGCGGTTGACCAGCGTCTGGTTATCGCGCCAGACCAGTTCGGCGGCCAGCGAACGGTAGAGCGAAACGCTGACCAGCCCGCAGGTCAGCGCCACCAGCAGGGTAAAGGCCACCGTTAGTCGAACGGTCAGCGAGGGACGCTGCATCTCAGCCCTCCCCCACGCTAAGCCGGTAGCCCATGCCGCGCACCGTCTCAATCAGTTTCACCTCGCAGGGGTCGTCAATTTTGCGGCGCAGGCGGCGGATCGCCACGTCGACCACGTTGGTTTCACTGTCGAAATTGATGCCCCACACTTCGCTGGCGATCAGCGTGCGCGGCAGGATTTCGCCGGCGCGGCTGGCGAGAAACCACAGCAGCGCAAACTCCTGCGGCGTCAGGTTAATCGCGGTGCCCGCGCGGCTGGCGCTGTGGCGCAGCGCATCAATCTGCAGGTCGGCGAGGGTCAGCTGGCTGGCCACCTGGCTGTGGCGGCGCAGCTGCGCGCGCACCCGCGCCAGCAGTTCGGCAAATGAGAAGGGTTTGATCAGGTAGTCGTCGGCCCCCAGCTCCAGCCCCTTTACCCGGTCGGCCACCGAATCACGGGCGGTCAGGCACAGCACCGGGGTGGATTTGGCGGTGCGCAGGGTGCGCAGCACCTGCCAGCCGTCCATGCCCGGCAGCATAATATCCAGCACGATCAGCGCGTACTCCTGCTCCAGCGCCAGCTGCAGCCCGTCGCGGCCGTCGGCCACCGCGTCCACCTGGATGCCCGCTTCGCGCAGGCCTTTGACCAGCCACGCCTGAGTGCCGGCGTTATCTTCAATCAGCAAAATTTTCATGAGGGAATTCTGGCAGAGTTCCCGGCGTGCGGCACCGGCTTTTTGCTCAGATGACAGGATTGTCATCAGGCTGTCAGCATGGGCGGCGGCCGGGCATGCGAGGATGGCGGTCACTTACTCAGGAGAACTACGATGAAATACACACTGTTAAGCGCGACCTCCGCGCTGCTGCTGGCCGCTGCCTCCCCGCTGCAGGCCGCCACCCCGGCCGCTAACCTGCTGAGCGTCCACGTGCTGAACGAACAGACCGGCAAACCGGCGGCGGGCGTTACGGTTACGCTGGAGCAGAAACAGGGCAGCGGCTGGAAATCCCTCGCCCGCGACGTCACCGATGATCAGGGCCGCATCAAGGCGCTGATGCCCGACGCGGTGAAGCAGACCGGTACCTATCGCGTGGTGTTCGCCACCGGCGACTATTTCCACGCCCACCAGCAGGAGAGCTTCTTCCCGGAGATCCCGGTGGTGTTCACCATCTCCAGCACCCAGGAGCACTACCACGTGCCGCTGCTGCTCAGCCAGTACGGCTATTCCACCTATCGCGGCAGCTAAGTCCCGGTATCTGTGACCGCTTCCCCCGGCTGAACGGGGGAAGCCAGCCGCGCTGGAGGTAAACCCGGATATCGACGATTGTGGAACCTCTTCAGAACCTGCCTTTTATCTCCACTATCGCGGTGGAAAATCTGCTTATCCACTCAATTTCCTCCGCCAGCTGCCGATAACCCTTGCCTGAGCATCCAACTCCGCTTACTTCACCGCAAAGGGATTTCCTATGACCATCCGTTCCCGCTCTGAACTAAATTTCCGTTACACCGCTGGCGCACTGGCAACGGTAGAGATTAACCTGGACAGCCTGGAGCGCGCTGGCTTCGGGCTGGAGGATATTCTTGCCCCGGCGCTGGCCCGGCTGGCGGCAGAGGATCCGGCTGCGTCCGCAACGGTCTACAGCCAGTCTCTGGCCAGCGTTAATTTCGGCCAGCCGTGCTGGTCGCTGTTTCTCGCCGTCTGCGGCAGCCCTGCGGCGCTGCGCGCGCTGGCCGCTGCGTTTCGCCCGTTGCCTGGGGTTGAGTCCCATTTCAGCGATGAGATTGCGGTTAAGCGCGCTCAGGCCCGCTATCACCTGCAGGACGGTGCGCTGTGGCTGCCCGCCGACGAGTTCAGCTGGCAACGTTTCGCGCTGAACGACTCAGAGGGAGAAGATGGTGATGCCGTTGAACCCGCAGCCTCAGCGGACTCTGATGATTGTGCTTATGCCGACAGCGATGATGATAAAAGCCATCTGCAGGTGGGTGAAGACGAAGACGAAGACGAAGACGAAGACGAAGACGAAGACGAAGACGAAGACGAAGACGAAGACGAAGACGAAGATGAGTCTGAGCCGGACGACAACGGCGCGTCAACAGATACCGCACGCCGCAACGGCCGTAAGGTTCGCCGCCAAATCGCCCGCGCCGATGCCAGCGTGGGTACCATCAGGCAAACCATTGAGGAGCTGTTTGGCCTGCCTGCCGGATCGGTCGCGCTGCGCGGTCCCGATGGTCGCCCGCTGCGTGCCGATGCCACCATCAGGACGTTACGTAACCGCTGGTGGGGTGCTTAACGGCAAGCCTGAAAATCGCCCGGCACAGGCCGGGCGTTGTCGGCGCACCGGCTCAGTAAATCCGGTCGGCCTTCGCCTCGTCCAGCCAGGTCTTGAACTCCTCCAGCAGCAGGTCGTAAAGCCTTTCGTCCGGCAGGCTGGCAACGTCGTCGATGGCGAAGAAGTGGGTGTTATCTATACGCCGGTCTGTGAAGCGAAGTCGTCATCGCCGCGGACCTTACCGGCCGCGTTGAGCAGGAACACGCAGGTGTCGGGTTCACTGCGAAACGCGGCGCCTGCCTCATACTCCAGCCGTAGCGTCAGCGTCGGGCGGCTTAACGGTATGTTCTGACCAGCCTGCAAATCCATCGGGCCATCTCCTCAAAAAAAAGCTAAAAAAAACCCCGGACCAGCCGGGGTTTGCTGCTGCGGGGTGATTAGATGTTAACACCGTGCTGGGAAGCCAGCGCGGAGAGGCCACCGGCGAAGCCCTGGCCGACCGCTTTAAACTTCCACTCTGCGCCGTGACGGTACAGCTCACCGAATACCATCGCGGTTTCGGTTGAGGCATCTTCAGACAGGTCGAAACGGGCGATTTCGCCGCCGTTGTCGTTGTTGAAAATGCGCATGTAGCTGTTGCTGACCATGCCGAAGTTCTGCTTACGCGCTTCCGCATCGTAAATGGTGACCGCGAACACCAGCTTTTTCACCTCTGCCGGCACCTGAGACAGGGTAATTTTAACCTGCTCATCGTCGCCGTCGCCTTCACCGGTGCGGTTGTCGCCCTGGTGCTCAACGGAGCCACAGGCGCTGGTTTTGTTGTTGAAGAAGATAAAGCTGCTGTCGCTCAGCACTTTACCGTCGTCGCCGACCATAAATACGGAGGCATCAAGGTCAAATGCCTGACCGTCGGTGACGCGTGAATCCCATCCCAGACCCGCCATGGCAACGTTCATGGTTGGTGCTTCTTTAGTCAGGGATACGTTACCGCCTTTTACCAGAGAAACTGCCATTTTAAAGCTCCTGCATATGAGTGGTGGAGACGGGCGACGCGTGGCCGCCCGTGATGAGCATTAGATTAGGATGCGTTGATGCCGTACTGCGCGCAGACGGACGCCAGACCACCGGCATACCCCTGGCCGACCGCACGGAATTTCCACTCCGCGCCGTGGCGATAGAGTTCACCGAACAGCATCGCGGTTTCGGTAGAGGCATCTTCGGTCAGGTCGTAGCGCGCCACTTCGCTCTTATCGTCATCGTTAACCAGACGGATAAAGGCGCCGGAGACCTGGCCAAAGCTCTGACGACGGGTCTGCGCGTCGTGGATGGTGACCACGAAGACCACTTTGTCGACGTCGGCCGGGATCAGGTCCAGCTTAATTTTCAGCGATTCATCATCACCGTCGCCCTCACCGGTCCGGTTGTCGCCGGTATGCGAAACGGAACCGTCTTTTGAGGTCAGGTTGTTGTAAAAGATAAAGTCAGTGTCACCGCGCACTTTTCCGCTGGCCGTCAGCAGGAAGGCAGACGCATCCAGGTCAAAGTCCTGACCATCGGTGGAACGTGCATCCCAGCCGAGGCCAACGAGCACGTTCTTCATGGTTGGTGCCGCTTTGCTCAGCGAAACGTTACCGCCTTTAGAAAGAGAAACGCCCATTGTTATTACCTCTTAGTTATCTTTACTCAGATTAGTCGATGGCTACCGCGATCAGTTTCCTGCCTTTTCCTCGGGCTTGCCGGGGAACATCACGCTGATGATGATACCCGCTGCCAGCACGCCAAGGACGACAAACAGGCTTGCCGTGGCCGAAATACTGTAACCGTGGTGCCAGATGTGATCGGTTGCGTTGAGGCCCAGCTTCACCGCGATAAAGAACAGCAGCACGATAACCGCTTTCTCCAGGTGAACCAGATACTGCTTCAGGGCTTCCAGTACAAAGTACAGCGTACGCAGGCCGAGGATAGCAAACATCATGGCGCTGTACACAATCAACGGCTCGCGGCTGACGGCGATAATCGCCGGTACGGAGTCGAAGGCGAACATCACGTCCGAGAGTTCAACCACCGCCACACACAGGAACAGCGGGGTGGCATAGAACGCCGCTTTGCCGCCGCGGCCGATGGTCACGTCTTTGTTTTCCGGCTTTTTCAGCTCCTCATCCACTTCATGCTGCTTCAACAGGAACGCGTTGCCGCGCAGCTTCGGCCAGATCGGGAAGAACCGTTTCACCATGCGGTACGCCAGGTGCTGAGAGTAATCTTCGATCTCGTCGCTGTCATCGCCGCTTTTCAGCATCATCACCGCGGTCCACGCCACGATCAGCGCGAAGACGATTTCAACGTACGGGCCGAGGCTCAGTAAGCCGGTACCGATGGCAACGAAAATGCCCCTGAAGACGATCGCGCCGATAATGCCCCAGTAGAGCACGCGGTGACGATAGCGGTCCGGTACGGCAAACCACGAGAAGATCGCCATCATCACGAACAGGTTGTCGACCGAGAGGACTTTCTCCAACGCATAGCCGGTAACGAACAGGCTGGCGACTTCAGCACCGTGGTGGATGTAGAGGAAGCCGGCGAAACCCATGGCGACCGCCACCCAGAACAGCGACCACAGCGCCGCGCTTTTCAGCGAGATGGGCTTATCGCCCCGGTGCATAAACAGGTCAATCAAAATAGCGCCGACGGAGAGGGCGATAAACACAATCACCGTTTCAGTCGGGAAGCCGATATGCGTGGAAACCATAGAAAATCCTTAGAGAAAAACGACGTTACAGACCGAAAATGGTCGGATCAAAGCCCAGCGCGACGGCAATTTCGCGCACGGCATTTTGTTCATCAGCATCAAAGTTGCCGTCACTTTTACCCACGGCGATACCGACGCGGATCGCCAGCTGGGCGGCTTCAGGCTGGTCTTTCAGAGCGAGAATGTATTTCATGGTCTCGCCCTTACCCACTTCAATATCGAAATCGAAGCTGGTCACCAGCTTGTTGAAGAATTCGATCACTTCCGTGGTGTCAAACACCTTCAGCTCTTCGGAGTTGCGTAAAAAGCCGATCATTTTCTGCTTCTCATCGGCGCTGACGCCGTCAGAAGCCACCGCGATACGGGCGCAGACGGCGACGGTACCCTGCATAAACTTCTTGTTTTTGAAGCGGCTAACCTGTTTGGTCAGCTCTTCACGGCCGGAGTTAAACGCCCCTTTAACCTTGTTTAAAAAACTCATGTTCGATCCTCTGTCAGTGTTTATTTGGAACCCGCGCGCCAGTTGAATCCCCAGCCGAACGCGTTGTCCATATCAGAATGGCCGCTAAAGAACTGGTTGATACGCTCAACCCGGATGCTGCCGTTTTCATTGACCAGCCGGGCAATCGCACACATGTTGCGGCGGTTTTGCCCCTCGGTGAGACGGGTTTCGATCGGCGGCTGGTCGGGAACGTGCAGCGTGACCACGCCGTCGGTTTTGTCCCAGCTGGCCGCGCCTTCGTAGATAAAGGCGAAAATCAGCACCTCACGGATGTTTTTCCACTCGCGGCCGTTAACGTGCAGCCACTCACCGCTGCTGACGTCGCCGGTGCGATCGTCGCCCTGCAGCTGAACGTAAGGTTCCTGCTGCAGTGAACCAAAATTGCCGCCCAGCGCCTGGATCACGCATTTGAAGCCGTCATCCAGCTTAACGAAGGCACCGAGATCAAGATCCACGCCCTTGTTGCCGCCAAACATGCCGCGCAGGCCGCCGCCCGAGGTGGTGCCGCGATGCCAGTTGAGGTTGATGCGGATTTCACCAAAATTATCCCGCTTGGTCAGGCTGATCGACGGTTTTTCCTTGGTCAGCGAAACCTTGCTCAGGCTGATTTTAGCGGCCGGTGGCGCGGCAGGAGCCGGGGCTGGCGCAGCCGCTGGCGTCGGGGCAGGCGCTGGCGCCGGCGCGTCCGAGATATCTACGCCAAAATGCTCGGCCAGCGGCTTCAGGCCGCCGTTAAAGCCCTGGGCGATAAAGCGGAACTTCCATTCGTTATTACGGCGGTAAAACTCGCCGAGGATCAGCGCGGCTTCCTGACGGCCGTGCAGCTCAACGTTGCCGCTCAGCAACAGCGTGCCAGCCTGTTCAATATGGATCGCCAGCCGCTGCAGCCCGGCCACGGTCTGGTTGCCGTCACAGGTGACGGTAAAGGCGATCTTCTGCACGTCCGCCTGCAGGCGGTTGAGGTCAACGGTAAACGCCGTGTTATTCCCGGCGCTGCTCAGGCTGACGGTCTGGTCATCATTTTTTGGCTGACCGTAGAACACCATATCCGCGTCGCCGTTGACCTTGCCGCTGGCAAACAGGCGGAAAGCGGAGGCGTCAACCGCGGCGCCGGCGAGCACGCGAACGGTCAGTTGCGCGGCAGGAACGGCGGCATTGCTGCCGGGAGTCATGGTCATTAGCGCACCACCGTGGCGAGGATATCGCTCTGCATTGCATCGATGGTTTTGCCGCTGCTGGCCTGGCCATGGGCGGTGAAGTCCCACTGGCCGCCGTTGCGGCGCAGCGAGGCGATCACAATACCGGTATGGCTACCCTGCTCGTTCAGCTGATAGCGGGCCAGCTCTTTACCGTTCTGATCGACCACGCGGCAGAAGGCATTTTCCACTTCGTTAAAGGTCTGGCCGCGGAAGCTGTTAACGGTGAAGGCGAGGTACTCGACCTGCGCCGGCAGCCGCGTCAGGTCGACGTTAATCACTTCGTCATCGCCATCGCCTTCGCCGGTGCGGTTATCGCCGCTGTGCACCACCGATCCACAGGAGGAGTCGAGGTCGCGGAACCACACCGTATCAATTTTGTGCCCGGAGGCGTCGAGCAGGATGCAGCTGGCATCAAGGTCGATGGCATCGTTACCGCCGCCAAACAGCTTGCCCATCAGACCTTTCTTTTTGATCGGATCCCAACCCAGGCCGAAATGCAGTTTGTTCAGCGCGGAAGAGTGCTTACTCAGTGAAACCGTCTGGTTCTTGCTTAATGAAACCATGTCATCATTCCTTCAAAAGGGGTTTGAAAAGGCAATGGTGTTCACCACCCTGCTCCATAAGTCAAAAATCATATCATGATGCCCATTTCTCACAAGAATAATTTTTTACCATTGCAGAGAAATTTTATTTATATATTATAAACAATAAGTTAATAACTTATGCGAATGAGTAACGACGCCCGGTAAATGACATTACTTTACATTAAAATGTCTATATTTACCCAACCAGTCTTTCATCATATTATGATTGACAGCATTTTGACGGCTTACTACACTGCTACCCCATTCCCATCCGCAAACCCTCAGCACGGAACCGACTAATGACGCGTAAAATTTGGCTTATGGAAGGATTATCCTCCCAGCGGGATATCATTCAGGGCATCCAGGCGGGTGCCGGGCAGTACCCGCATCCGGTATCCGTTTATGCCTCGCACCGCCATCAGCGTCATGAGATCCTCTCGCTGGCCGATTATGCGCTGAGCGAACCGGCAGACGATGAAGAGCGTCTGGCCTTTATCCTGCACACCGTGCGCAGTCACGGCATTGAGGCGATTCATACCGGCCGCAACGTGCGCTGGTTTGCCGCACGACGCGAGGCGATCGAAGCCAGCGGTGCCCGCCTGACCACCGGCGCGGTGAGCGATGAGTGGCTGGCGCTGGCGGATGATAAGGTCGCCTTTGCCCGCCATATGGAGAGCCTGAATCTGCCGGTGGTGCCCTCGCTGCGCGCCGACTCCGCCAGCCAGCTGCGCGAGCTGATCGCCAGCCGTCCGTTTGACGGCCTGCCGCTGTGCGTAAAACCGGTACAGGGTATTTATGGCATGGGATTCTGGCGATTTGATGACGGTGCGTCGCCGATGGCGGCTTTCAGCCAGCCGGATTCGCGCCGGGTGCAGACCGCCACCTACCTGCAGGCGCTGGAAGCGGCGCCGGAGAGCGAGCCGCTGGTGCTGATGCCGTGGCTGCCGGGGCCGGAGTACTCGGTCGATATGCTGGTGGAGCGCGGAACGGTGCTGGCCGCCGTGGCGCGGCGCAAAGAGGGCGCGCTGCAGCATCTGGAGAACAGCGGCGCGGCCTTCGAGCTGGCGCAGGCCTGCGCGGCGGCGATGCAGGCGGACGGTCTGGTCAACGTACAGACCCGCAACGACCACAGCGGCAATCCGCTGCTGCTGGAAATTAATATGCGCCCCTCCGGCGGCATCGGCTATACCCGCCTGAGCGGAATCAACCTGCCGGCGCTGTTTGCCCTGCGCCAGTTTGGCCTGCTCAGCCAGCAGCAGGTGATGGATGAGGCCCGCCAGGGTTTCACGCCGGCCACCGTGCGCGCGCTGACCACGGCAGTCACGTACTGCCCGTCCCTGACCAACCGCATTGATTAAGGATAGCTTTATGACATCCCCCTGGAGCCGAACGCTCTCCTGCGGCACGCTCAGCGTTACGCCGACCGGCGGCCACAGTCTGCCGGACGATCTGTTTGAGATCGCCGAACGCCGTAACCCGAAGCGGGCCTTTCTGTTCGTCAGCAAGGTGCTCGGCCGGCATATTCCGGTCCGCCCGCAGACCATGCGCGGCGTCTATCGCCAGCTGGCCGACCGCTTCCCGCCGGTTGCCGATGGCCCGGTGCTGTTTATCGGCATGGCCGAAACCGCCGTCGGGCTGGGTGCCGGGGTGTTTGATGAGCTGCGCGGCCGCTTCAGCGAAGCGATCTATCTGACGTCGACACGCCATCCGCAGCCGGGCGAGCTGCTGTGCGAGTTTAAAGAGGCGCACAGCCACGCCACCGATCATCTGATCTACCTGCCGGCCGACCCCGCGCTGCGCCAGCGCGTGCTGGCCACCCGCACGCTGGTGCTGATCGACGATGAAGCCACCACCGGCAATACCTTTATTAACCTGCTGGAGGCGCTGCAGAAAGAGGGCGGCCTGGATCAGGTTGAGCAGGTCATTGCCGTGACGCTGACCGACTGGAGCGGCGACGCGCTGCCGCAGCGCAGCCCGGTGCCGGTCAGCAGCGTTTCGCTGATCCAGGGCCACTGGGACTGGCAACCGCTGCCGGACGCGCCCCTGCCGGTGATGCCGGCGGTGAACGTCAGCGCCGCCGGCAGCGTAACCATCACTGGCAGGCAGAGCTGGGGCCGTCTGGGGATGACCGCACCGGCCGCCGATCTCGGCCGCCACCTGCAGGCGCAGACGGGCGAGACCATTCTGGTGCTGGGCACCAGCGAGTTTGTCTGGGAACCGTTCCTGCTGGCAGAACGGCTGGCGGCGCAGGGGGCCGAGGTGCGTTACAGCTCCACTACCCGCTCGCCGATCGCCCCCGGCTTCGCCATTGAGTCGGCGATCGCCTTCAGCGATAACTACGGCCAGGGTATTCCTAATTTTGTCTATAACGTGGCGCACCAGCGCTTTGACCGCATTCTGCTGTGCAGCGAGACGCCGGCAGAGAGCATCGATCCGCAGCTCACCGAGGCCCTTAGCCGCGTTGCCGACCGCGTGGAGATCGTCAGCTATGATTAAACCAGTAATTTTTTCCGATCTCGACGACACCCTGTTCCAGACCCGCCGCAAAATGGTCGACGAGCTGGCGCTCGAGCCGTTCCGCACCGGCGCGCTGGATCGCAGCCTGCAGCCGCGCAGTTTTATGACCGAAGAGCAGGCGATGCTGGTGGACTGGATGCTGGAACACGGCGAGCTGATCCCGGTGACCGCGCGCGGAACCGAAGAGATCGCCCGCGTGAAGATCCCGTTTCACTCCTGGGCTGTCGCCACCCACGGCGCGGTGATCCTTAACCCGCAGGGTGAGGAGGACGCCGGCTGGCGCGCGCTGATGCTGGAGAAGCTGCGCCCCTACCGCGACGAGCTGCTGGCCATGCAGCAGACGATTACCGCGCTGATGGCCGAACGCAATATTAACGGCTGGGCGCGGATCAACTACGAGTATGACGACACGCCGGTTTACCTGGTGATGAAGCACCGCGACAGCACGCAGCTGGATGAGCTGTACGCCATCGCCGATGAGATCGACCGCCGCTTCCCGGCGACAAAATATTACCTGCACCGCAACAGCAATAACGTCGCGTGGCTGCCGCTGGTGGTGGAAAAAGGGCTGGCGGTCAGCTACCTGCTGGAAAAACTGCGCGCCGAGCGCGGGGTGTTTCCGGTGATCGGGCTGGGCGACAGCCTGAGCGATCACCGCTTTATGAAGCTGTGCAGCTGGTACGGTTTACCGCGCCAGAGCCAGTTTGCCGAACGCATTAACCAGACTATTTTTGGAGAATCGCCGCATGGCTGAGTCGGGCTCTTTTTCCGGATCGTACCGGGCGCAGGACGTCCATTTTCTGCTGAAGCCGGTAGAGATCGAGATGACGCCGGTCGAACGCAAAGAGCAGCTGATCCAGTCCGGCTCGCGCCACTACTCAGAGATGCTCAGCCAGGAGCCGGAGCCGGGGCGCGAGCATCTGGCGCTGTTTGAACAGGCGCTGGAGCAGGGAGCCGACCGGCTGGCGCGCGAAGTCACGCAACTGGCGCGGGCGCTGGCCGCACAGTATGGCGAAACGCCGGTGGTGCTGGTCAGCCTGGTGCGCGCCGGCGTGCCGCTGGGCGTGATGCTGCACCAGGCGCTGCGCGCGATGGGCCACCCGTCACACCACTACGGCATCAGCATTATCCGCGATCGCGGCATTGACAGCGCGGCGCTGAACTGGATTGAGGCACGTCATGGCACCGCGGGCACGGTGTTTGTCGATGGCTGGACCGGTAAAGGGGCGATCACCGGCGAGTTAATTCGCTCGCTGCGCGGGCGGCCCGGCTATCCGGCGCAGCCGCGGCTGGTGGTGCTGGCCGATCCCTGCGGCCGCGCCTGGCTTTCCGCCAGCGATGACGACTGGCTGATCCCGTTCGGCATTATGGGCGCGCCGGTCTCCGGCCTGATTTCACGCTCGCTGTGGGCCGATGAGGGGCTGCACGGCTGCGTGCTCTGCAACCATCTGGCGCAGTACGACTGCAGCCAGCGGCTGACCGATCTCGTGGCCGCCCGCGCCGCGCCGCTGGCCGGGGAGCCCCTGCCCGCCTGCGTGCAGGACCCGGCAGCACAGCAGCGCCTGGCGGCACGCAGCGACGCCACTATCGCCCTGCTGGCGGCGCGGTATCAGGTCGACAGCGTTAACCGCATCAAGCCGGGCATCGCCGAAGCTACCCGTGCCGTTTTGCGCCGGGTTCCCGATCACGTGTTAGTGCGCTCGCTGGACGACGCGGACGTAGCGCTGCTGGTATCGCTGGCGCGGGAAAAGGGGCTGACCATTACCGTCGCCGGTGACGATATCGGTCAGTATCGTGCTGTGACTATCATCAAAAAGGTGCTGTGATGACGCCACGTCTCTCCCCCTGGCAGCTGGGGGCCACGCTGTATATGCCCGCCGTACGCGATGATATTGCGGACGTTATTCTGCATAACAAAATCCCCGGCCTGCGTTCGCTGGTGATCTGTCTTGAAGACGCCATCGGCGAGGACGATCTGCCGCAGGCGCTGCACAACCTGCAGCAGGTGCTGAACAGCCTCAACGCGGCGCGCCAGTCCGCCGGCAGCGCGCACTGGCCGCTGGTGTTTATCCGCCCGCGCCACAGTGAGATGGGCGCGTGGCTGGTGGAAAACTGCGATCTGGCCGCGATAGACGGGCTGGTGCTGCCGAAATTTACCCGCGATTCGCTGCCGGTCTGGTGGCAGATCCTCGAGCACAGCCACCTCAGCCTGATGCCAACCCTGGAGACGGAAGAGGTGTTTGACGTGCTGCAGATGCGCGAGCTGGCAGAGACGCTGCAGCAGCATCCCGTAAGGTCGCGTATCCTGGCGCTGCGCATCGGTGGCAACGACCTGATGAACATTCTTGCGCTGCGCCGTTCGCGCCACTACACGCTGTACGACAGCCCGATGGGTTACACCATTCAGATGCTGATCGCCGTGTTCGGCTCGCGGGACTTCGCGCTGACCGCACCGGTCTGTGAGCATATTGACGACCGGCAGATTATGGACAGCGAACTGGCGCTGGATATTACCCACGGGCTGGTAGGTAAAACCGCCATCCACCCGAGCCAGATCGCCATTATTGAGCAGGCGCTGATGGTGTCGGCCAGCGATCACGAGGATGCGTTGCGTATTCTTAACTCCAGCCAGGCGGTGTTTAAATCGCAGGGTGCGATGTGTGAACCGGCAACGCACCGGCGCTGGGCGGCGGCGATCCTCGCCAGGGCGCAGGTGTACGGCATCGCGCCGGAAGCGGGCCAGCCGCTGCGCCGTGTTTCGGCCGGTTATTTACCTGAGATTTAAGAAATTACTGATATTGTCACCCGGGTTGATGCCAGGAGGGCGCCACATCACCTTCATCTATTAACGCAGGCGTTTACAGAACATGCAGCTGAGTACCCGTCAGGCACGTATTTACCGGTTAGCGTCACTGCTCGGCAGTGGCAAACCCGTCTCGGCAACCGCTATTTTGCACGATCTCGACTGTTCGGAACCGACCCTGACGCGGGCGTTGAAAGAGCTGCGCGACACCTGGTCGGCCGAGATCAGGTACAGCCGCGCCAGCCACACCTACCAGCTGACCGTTGCCGGGCAGCTGGATAAAAAGAACCTGCGGCGCATGACCGAAGCGCTGGAGGTGAACGCCCGGCTGAAACAAAGCGAACAGGTCAGCCACGTGTCGCTGGATAAAGAGAAGAAAAAAGCCGTCTCGCTGTCGCTGCGCATGTCGGTGCTGCGTAAAATCGACCGCATCGTCCGGCTGAGCGAAATCACCCGCAGTGAGGCGGTAGAGATGCTGGTGGAGAGCGGCCTGGATGACCTGCTGAAGCGCCTGCAGGCGCAGCAGCCGCCGCGCAGATCCTGATCTCAGGCTTGTCCCCACCCTGCCGTTACCTGCCGCCGCCTGGCGGCGGGTAACGGCAGAACGGCAGGCCATTTACCCCATCCTCACCTGTTACTCCCCCTGCCGCAGCGCCGCCAGCGACCGTAGATCGCTGCCGGTCGGTGACTGGTGAATGCGCAGGCCAAACTCGTCGACCACCGCAAAGATATGGTCGAAGATATCCGCCTGAATGCTCTCATACTCCAGCCACACCACGGTGCTGGTAAAGGCATACACCTCCACCGGCAGCCCTTCTGCGCCCGGCGCCAGCTGGCGCACCATCAGCGTCATATCCTGGCGGATGCGCGGATGCTGACGTAAATAAGCGTTAAGGTAAGCGCGGAAGGTGCCGATATTGGTCATCCGCCGCTGGTTAAGCGCGGAATCATCCGCCTTGTTATCGACGTTCCAGCTGGCGATCTGCTCGCTGCGCTCGGCCAGATAGGGCTGCAGCAGCCGCGCACGGGTCAGCCGCTGCAGTTCATCTTCGGTGAGAAAACGAATGCTGGTGGTATCAATGTTGATACAGCGCTTGATACGCCGCCCGCCGGAGGCCGACATGCCGCTCCAGTTTTTGAAGGCGTCGGAAACCAGCGC
This sequence comes from Erwinia sp. B116, assembly GCF_002865965.1. NCBI lineage: Bacteria > Pseudomonadati > Pseudomonadota > Gammaproteobacteria > Enterobacterales > Erwiniaceae > Erwinia > Erwinia sp. B116. The sequence goes on along the minus strand of NZ_JRZZ01000002.1, from coordinate 156,206 downwards.
ATAGGTCGGAATAGTGGTAATGGTGTTATCCCAGTTGCGCACCTTCACCGTGGTCAGGCCGATATCGGTCACCGCGCCGTCGGCACCGTATTTGGGCATCTCCAGCCAGTCGCCGAGCTTGAGCATGCTGTTCGCCGACAGCTGAATACCGGCCACCAGCCCGAGGATCGGGTCCTTAAACACCAGCATCAGCACCGCGGCCATCGCGCCCAGCCCGCTGATCAGGATCGCCGGTGATTTACCGATCAGCAGCGAGATAATCATAATGCCGAGCAGAATCGCGCTCAGCAGCTTTATCCCCTGAAACAGGCCCTTCAGCGGAAACTGTGAGGCAAAAGCAAAGCGGTGCGACAGGCCGAAAATTACATCCAGCAGCGAGAAAAAGGCCATCAGCGCGAAGACCATCACCCACAGCTGGGCACAGGTGGTGACGATCGCCGCCACGTCGCTGCCCGGCTGCAGCCACAGCAGCGCCTGCACGTTGACAATCACCCCCTGCAGGGTAAACGCCAGCCGCTGGAACAGCTTATTGCCGGTAATCACCTGCAGCCAGAGATGGCTGCTGGCGGCGGCGCGCTTCTCGAAGGTGCGCAGCACCACGCGGTGCAGGATCAGGTGAACCAGCAGCGCGGTGAACAGGATGATGCCAAAGATAACCAGCGGCGAGGTGGTCGGGGTCAGCACGATACCGACGTGCCCGAGGAGTGATTCCAGATGCTGCATGATGCCTCCATAATTTCCAGCGAGGAGGAATGATGCCCAATGATAGCCGGGGGTTCAAGCCTGACGGCCTGCGGGATCGCTGGCCGCCAGGCGAACGACGGCTAAAATAAACGTTTCAGCGCCTCCATCAGCACCTGTTTCAGCGGTTTTCGCGGCCCGCGCTGCGCCTTTTTCAGCGCCTTCTGTTCTTTCTCCCACGCCAGCAGGTCTTTATAGTTACCTAACAGGCCTGACTTTTTGTGGTGAGAAATGGGTTTTTTGAATTCGCCAAGATAACCACGGGCGATAGCCGGCAATAACGTACGCTTGCCGTCATTATCAAGATCGAGAAAACTGTTAGTTTCGTCAAGCTTTTCAGGGATAGACATAACCAATTCCTCAGGCAATATTGATAAAATAGATGAAAACAGCAAAAACAATAAACCCACAGCCGGTAAAAATCATATCATTAAATGCTTTTCCGACCAGTAACGACTTCGCGTTATATTGAACCTCAACGTCTTTAATCACTGCTGAGTACCAGTTAATCAGTAATGAAAGAGTACGCTCCCGATCTTCATTATGAAAATCATCATCCACCTCTTCAAGAGGAAATTCGGCCCGATTGGCGGATGCAACAGCTCTGAATACATAAGACCAGGCGCTGCAAAGAGTAACGAAGGCCACGCCTGCTGCAGTCAGTGCAGCGGCCTGCGCGGGTGAAGGAGCCACATGCAGAAGGACCCCGGTGTTATAGCGGATAATAATCACAAATACCGTGACAAAAATGCTCAGTGATGAAAAAAGCTTAAGCACGTTGCTCTCAAGATTTTTTAACGTCTCAAGAAAATCCTGATAACGACTCGTCTTATATTGATACAGAAGAGTGGCACGGGCAATCTTCTCCTCATATTCATCAATAATGTTACTGACGCGGTTAACCTCTTCCATCCTTCACCTCAGTGCGCTAAAAAGCCACCCTACCACCCGCACTGATTTTTCAAACCCGAAAAAAAATTATTTACGACACTGCACGCAAAATAGATTTTGATTTTCACCGATTGCATAAAAAACCCCGCTATTACGCGGGGATGTTATTAATACAGGTTACTCATTTATCCAACCTGTTTACGCGACTTTAAATACCGCGATATCCTCTGCCAGCTGTGAGGCTTCGGCGTGCAGCGCGTGGGTATTTTCCGCGGTCTGGTTAATCAGCATCAGGTTTTGCTGATTGCTGCGCTCCATCTGCGAGACCGCCAGCGTGACTTCGGCGATGCCTTTGCTCTGCTCGTCGCCGGCGATGCGAATTTCGCCCACCGCCTCTTTCACCTTATGCACGTCCTTCACCAGGTCGGCCAGCTGGCGGCCCGCCCCCTCCACCAGCCGGCTGCCGGTCAGCACGTTGCCGTCAGACTGACCAATCAGCGCCTTGATCTCATGGGCGGCCGTGGCGCTGCGCTGGGCCAGCGCTCTGACCTCGGCGGCCACCACCGCAAAGCCGCGCCCCTGTTCGCCGGCGCGGGCGGCTTCCACCGCCGCGTTCAGCGCCAGGATATTGGTCTGGAAGGCGATACCGTCAATCACGCTGAGGATCTCGCCCACCTGACCGGAGGAGATCCTGATGGTTTCCATGGTATCGATCAGCTGACGCATCGCTTCGCTGCTGGTCTGCGCGATCGCCGCCGTCTGCTCGGTGAACTCATCCGCCAGCCGGGCGTTAACCGCATTCTGCTGTACGGTGGCGTTCAGCTGCTCCATCGCCGCTGCGCTCTGCTCCAGCGCGGCCGCCTGGGCGCTGATTTTATCGGTCAGCTCCTGGTTACTCAGCTCCAGCCCGCTGGCGTTGTGCGCAACGTGCAGGCCGCTGGCCTGGACCCGCACGATTACCCCGGCGATCTTATCGACAAACTGGTTGAATGAGTCGGCTATCTGCGCGATCTCATCGTTACCGCGGGTATCCAGCCGGCGGGTCAGATCGCCGTCGCCGTGGGCGATATCGTCCAGCGCCTGACGGGTCGACTCCAGCCGTTGCGACATCTTACGGGCGATAAACCACGAGGCCAGCAGCAGCAGCAACATCGCCGGGATCAGCAGCATAAAAATATCCTGCATGATGTTGCGCGACAGCGCCGTCACCTGCCGTTCGGGCGTGACCAGGCCAATCACCCAGCCGGTGCCCGGCATGCGGAACAGCGTCAGCTGGCTCTGCTGACCGAGGTAGCCATCCTGCAGAGCGTTGATGATGGCAGGCGTCGCCGCCAGCGACGGCAGCGCCCTGGCCACCGGCTCCAGCCAGCGCTGCTGCTGCACCAGCGTGCTGAACTTACCCAGCTCGCCCGCTTTTACCCCAGGGAACCAGAGCACGTTACCTGCGGCATCCAGCGCAAAGGCGTAACCGCCGGTGACGCCGCCGCTCTGCTGCATAAAGGCGGAGAGGTTATCCAGCAGCACGTCCAGCGTGGCGACGCCGGCAAACTTGCCCGCCTGCTGCCAGGGCACGCTGCAGGTAACCATATTGACCTTTGAGACCGGGTCCTGGTAAACCTCAGACCAGCTGCAGCGATTGGCGGCGGCCTGGCGGCCAGCGGTGTACCAGCTCTCCTGGTGGTAGCTGCTGGCGGCCGGGTCGTTGTAGCCGTCGGAGTAGTCGAGGGTACCGGCCGGGTTACGCGCCCAGAAGAAGCTGCGGCGCTCCACGCCGGCCGTAAAGGCGGCGGGCTCCGGCCAGATGCCACCGCCGGCAATATTTTTATCGCCGCTGCTGTTAATCAGCCCCGGCAGCAGCTGCCTGACCAGCGCCTCATCGTGCGGCACCGCCTCAGCCAGCCGAGCAAGGCTCACCGCTTCCCCCTCAATCCGCAGCAGCTGCTGGTTAAGCTGGCCGACGATGTTCTGCCCGCTCTGCTCAATCAACCGGTTGCTGGCATCGGTAACCCGCGGCTGACCGCGCAGCACCATCGCCAGCCAGACAATAAGCAGGGTCAGCAGCAGCATCAGAACCCCGCCTGCAGTTAATTTCCCTGATAAACGAACCGGCACCCACGACATAATGATTTCCTTGCTAATGAAAGTGAAAACACCCGATCAGAGAAAAGTAAAAGGCTTATAAGTTGTTGTAATGGCCTTTTGCGCAGCGCCTTATGCGCAATCTGCAAAAGAGATCATCGGCCGGGGGTGGGGAAAGCTTTAGCTTTTTCAATAAATTGATGCAGATCAAACTATTACCCACAGGCTGCGGTAGCGAAAAGAACGGTCAATGTCATTCATGGTGCCAAATATGCATTTCATTCCCTCACCACGGCATTTCATGCCGTCTGCAGCCGTCCGCGGCAAGCGGCGTTTTATCATGGCCCCAGTGAAGTTTTTTAATTTTCCCCGGGAGAAACCCATGAGTCGATCAACCCCACGCCCTGGCAGCCACCGCACCCGCTGGTTTACCCTGTGCGGCACCATCATCACCCAGTTTGCGCTGGGTTCGGTGTACACCTGGAGCCTGTTTAACGGCCAGCTGTCGCAGAAGCTGGACTCCACGGTCAGCCAGGTGGCGCTGGCCTTTGGCCTGCTGAGCCTCGGCCTGGCCGTCGCCTCTTCGCTGGCCGGCAAGCTGCAGGAACGTTTTGGCGTGCGTAACGTCACTATCGGGGCCGGGGTGCTGATGGCGATCGGCCTGATGCTGACCTCCCAGGCAAATAGTCTGTGGATGCTCTATATCAGCGCCGGGGTACTGGTAGGGCTGGCCGACGGTGCGGGGTATCTGATGACGCTCTCCAACTGCGTGAAGTGGTTCCCGGAACGCAAAGGGATGATCTCCGCCTGCGCTATCGGTGCCTACGGTCTTGGCAGCCTCGGCTTTAAGTTTATCTGCAGCTATCTGCTCAGCGTTTTCAGCCTGGAGACCACCTTTATGATCTGGGGCGCGATGGCGATGACCCTGATCGTTTGCGGCGCGCTGCTGATGACCGAAGCACCGAAGCTGAAGGCCAGCACCAGCCTGGCACATACCGCACGGGATTACTCGCTGGCCGAGTCGGTGCGCACCCCGCAGTACTGGATGCTGGCGCTGATGTTCCTGACCGCCTGCATGAGCGGCCTGTATGTGATCGGCGTAGCGAAGGATATTGGTGAAAGCCTGGTGCACCTGAGCGCCGCTACTGCCGCCAGCGCGGTGACCATTATCGCCATTGCCAACCTCAGCGGCCGCCTGGTGCTCGGGGTTCTGTCAGATAAGATGGCGCGTATCCGGGTGATCAGCATTGCGCAGGTGGTGTCGCTGGCCGGGATGAGCATCCTGCTGTTCGGCCAGATGAATGAAACGCGCTTCTTTATCGCCGTGGCCTGCGTGGCGTTCAGCTTTGGCGGCACCATTACCGTTTACCCTTCCCTGGTCAGTGACTTCTTTGGCCTGAATAATCTGACTAAAAACTACGGCCTGCTCTACCTCGGGTTTGGTATCGGCAGCGTGCTCGGCTCGCTGATCGCCTCGCTGTTTGGCGGCTTTACGGTCACCTTCAGCCTGATTATGGCGCTGCTGGTAATCTCACTGCTGATGTCTGCCACCATCCGCCTGCCGCATAAACCGGTGGAGGAGCGTGCTGAATTGCAGCATGCCCGCGCTCAGTAATTTTCCCGCCCGCATCGTTTACGGTGCGGGCTTATTTCGTCCTGCGGCATAAAAGGTTTTAGTTGACGACCGCTGATATTTGGGATTATTCTCACCACCGGCTCACTGCTTTCATCTTATTCTTATTCAACAATCCTACCTTTCCTTTTCAATGCCCTTCTGCTGAATTATTTTGAAATACCTTTTCCAGTAACTCGACACTCGCTGCATTATTCCTCCACTTTCCTGGCGTAATCTTGTATTCATTGCAAAAGCGCAGGAGAAGTATCATGAAAAATATAATCAAAGCGACCTCTGTTCTGGCACTGGTAGTGATGCTCAGCGGCTGTATTGTTGCCCCGCCTCACCACGGCGGCGGTGGCGGCTGGCACGGCGGTGGCGGTGGCTGGCACGGGGGCGGACATCATGGTGGTGGCCCGCGCGGCGGCTGGCACCGCTAAGGATTTCCGGGTGAGTCATTCACCCGACGCGGGCAAAGCCTGCACACGGCAATAATAAAAAAAGCAGTAAAAAATTGGGCGGGGATTTCCCCGCCCTGCTTATTTTAACTTTTTATCTGATAGTTGCACTGATACCAGGCTTTCATCAGCCCGGGCACGTTGCTCTCTTGTGGATTCAGCGCTTCAACCTTATCAAACCCGCGGTCGCTGCAATAACGTTCAACGTCCTGCGTCATCGCCGTACGATTCACCTTCTGCGGGTCAAAACGATACTGCACGGTATTTACCGCCGGATCTTCATCCACTTTTTCAAATGCGCCGGGCTTACTGGCGGTACAACCGCTGAGTAATAACAGTGCCAGCGCGGACGTAATACATTTTTTCATCATGGCTCCCCTCTTGCAGTGCAACATGATAACAACCCGGTCTTCTGCGCCTATCAGACAATGGCCTATTTGCACTCCTTTACCTTTAACCGGCGTGGCACGCACGCGGCAATCCGCCCTGTGCCGGATAAAAGATAAGCAATGCAAAATTTTACCGATGGAATTGATACGGGAAGACGTTTAGCGTTATCCGCGCTGCGGTGCGACTATGCACTCAGACATCGCGAGTTGTCTGCACAACACCAAGGTTTGTTACTAAAATTAGACTGTTTTATGCCCGCGGCGAGCGGGCTTTTTTTTGGAATCAACTACCTGTTCCACTAATAATTATACGTAAAACACTGGCAGCATCTTTACCAGGAAGTGCCAGAACCGACTGATAAAGGTCGATAGTCATATCGCATAACTTACCCCGATCCACATCCGCTTCCGCCGGTGCGTTCAGCGTTTGCAGATCGCTGCCCCAGCGCGCATAGAGTTTTGCCACCACCGTCTGCAGCTGGCTGCGCCCCAGCGACGCATCGAAAGGTTGCCCAGCCTGGCTGTTAGCCAGCAGGCTGTCCATTGCCCGCATCTCCCGGGCCACCAGCCCGGCGGGTAACACCTCCGCCACGCTGACGCCTCCCTCAACCTGCGGGAACAGGTAACGGAAGCACAGCCCGGAGCCGGACTGTTTAAACTGCTGCATCTCCTCCAGCACCACCTGCATATAGCGCAGCAGATCTTCATCACGCGCGTCGTTGACGCGCTGGTTCAGCAACTCGGCCATCAGCGGACGCAGGCCGTCAGTCGCCTGTTTCTCCTGCACCCCGGCGCGCAGCTGGCTGACCAGCTGCTCGTTCGCCTGCTGCCAAAGCGCAGGCTGCTGTACTTTGATAATCCGCCACACCGGCTGCGTGGCAAGCCGCGCCTGCGCATCGGCGATCGCGACGGCCCGCTGCTGCTGGGGCTGCAGCCAGCCGTAAAACAGCAGATTACCCGCCAGTAGCGGTAACACCGCCAGCAGCAGCGCCGCGATACGGCTTATTCTGGCGCGTTTCAGCAGCCAGAACACCAGCAGCAGCCAGATTGCCGCACTGAGGAGTGAAACGGGGATTGCGTAATGATTCACAAAAAATATCCTGAGCCGGGCCGCCGTTTGGGCAGGCCCGGAGAGTGAGGGTTAGTCCGCGCGGACGTCAATCAGCACCGGGCAGCCGGCGCGTTCGATCACCGCCGCGCTGCACGAGCCTTTTAACAGGCGGTTAAACGGCGAGAGGTGGCGGCGGCCCATGATAATCATCGTTGCATCAAGCAGCCGCGCCTGCGCGACGATAGTATCCGCAGACTCACCGGCGACCACGCGACCACGGGCGTTGATCCCGGCGCGCTGCAGTTCGGCCAGCGCACCACGCACCACCGATTCAGCGGTGTTCTGCTCGTCCTGGGCCAGGCTGAAGTCGCCGGGATCTTCACCGGCTTCAATTTCGTTGATGCCGCTAACCGCATAGCTGGCATCCACGCAGCACAGCACGACCACCCTCGCCTGCTGCGCCAGCGCCTGTTCAGCCGCCAGCGACACCACCTTGCGCACCGCCGGCGAATTATCAACGGCGACCAGTAACGTTTTCATATCCCTCTCCTTAATCCCGTAAAGCGGCTTTGCCGATTTCGTCAATCAGCGCCAGTTTGCATTTGAGAATTTCGGCGCGGTTACGCGCTTCATGCTGCGCGAAACGCGCGCCGGGGATCAGCAGGCTGATGGAAAAGCGCCCGAGGATGGTATCGATGGCCACCGCCATGGTGGAGATACCTTCCAGCGTTTCGCCGCGGTCATAGGCCAGACCGGTACGGCGGATTTCCGCCAGGTGAGCGGTAAGCGCCGGGAAGTCGCGCACCGTCAGGTCGGTCATCGCCTCGTAGGCTTCACCAACCAGCTGACGCGCGGCGGCGTCATCTTCCAGCGCCAGCAGCGCCCGGCCACCGGAGGTGCTGTACAGGGGCAGATTCATGCCGATACGCGGCACCACCCGCAGTTCGCGGTCGGCGACCACGTAATGCACGATCGCCAGCTGCAGGCCGCTGGCCCTGGCCAGCGACACCGTTTCGCCGGTAGCATCAGAGAGCGCCTGCAGCCACGGCTGGGCAATGGCCACCACGTCGGTATGCACGCTGGCAATCAGGCGCAGCAGCGCCGGGCCGAGACGCACGCCACCGGCAGTACCGTTGCTGCGCACCAGCTGCACCGAATCCAGCGCGCTGACGATGCGCTGCACGGTGGAACGCGGTAAATCAACTTCCTGAGCGATCTCACCGAGGCTCATGCCGTTCGGTGTCGCGCCCAGCGCATCAAGAATTCTGGCCGCGCGGCTGATGACCTGAATTCCACTGGTCTTATCATCATCGCGGCACTGTGCAGATTCAGCCATAAAAAAAGTCTCTTTCCTTGCTATCGCAGCCCACTTTACCACTAAATGCACGTCCGGACACGCTGTACCACATTGCAATACAGCGAATCACGCTGTAATATTCACGATCAATGTACCACGATGCAATACATTGCATCGATAATGAAAATTTCGGAGTCCTGCTATGAATCCCCAGCCCGCGGTGCTGCCGCCGCCGCATCCCTTTTCGCTTCGCCTGGCGCTGGGGCTGGTCGGCGTGCTGATGGCGACGCTCTGTTCCGGCTTAAACGATCGCGTCACGGACATTGCTCTGGCCGATATCCGTGCGGCGATCGGCATCGACTATGACGCCGGCAGCTGGATCACCTCGGCCTACCAGGCCGCCGAAGTGGCGATGATGATGCTGGCACCCTGGCTGGCGGTGACCTTTTCCCTGCGTCGTTTTACGCTGGTAATCACGCTGGCATTTGCGCTGCTGGCCGCGCTGCAGCCGCTGGTGGTTAACCCGACGCTGTTTATCGGCCTGCGGGTGGTGCAGGGTCTGTCTGGCGGCGCGCTGCCGCCGATGCTGATGACGGTCGCCCTGCGCTTTCTGCCGCCGACCATCAAGCTGTATGGCCTGGCGGCCTATGCGCTGACCGCCACCTTCGGCCCGAATATGGCCACTTCGCTGGCGGCGCTGTGGACCGACTCGGTCGGCTGGCAGTTCACTTTCTGGCAGGTGATCCCGCCGTGCCTGATTGCCGCGCTGCTGGTCGGCTGGGGCATCCCGCAGGATCCATTGCGGCTGGAGCGCTTTCGTCAGGCCGACTGGCTGGGCGCGCTGACCGGCTGCAGCGGCATCGCCCTGCTGGTGTTGTCACTCACCCAGGGGGAGCGGCTGGAGTGGTGGGATTCGCCGCTGATTAGCGGCATGTTGCTGGCCTCGCTGGCGCTGCTGCTGGTGTTCTTTATTAACGAATGGTTCCACCCGCTGCCGCTGTTTAAGCTGCAGATGCTGGCGCGGAAAAATCTCACCCACGGCCTGCTGGTGCTGGCCGGGGTGCTGATGGTGTCGCTGTCCGGTTCTGCGCTGCCTTCCGCCTATTTTGGCCAGGTGGCCGGCTTCCGCAGCGCGGAGTTTGCCCCACTGGCGCTGACCATTGGCCTGCCGCAGCTGCTGATTGCGCCGCTGGTGGCGTCGCTGCTCAATCTGCGCTGGATCGACTGTCGCTGGGTGCTGACCGCCGGTGCCGGGCTGATAATCCTCTCCTGCCTGCTGGGCAGCCAGCTGACCGGCGACTGGGCGCGGCAGAACTTCTGGCTGATCCAGAGCCTGCAGGCCTTTGGCCAGCCGATGCTGATCCTGCCGGTGCTGATGAGCGCCACCAGCGTGGTACAGCCGCCGGAAGGGCCGTTTGCGTCGGCGATGTTTAACACCGTGCGCGGTTTTTCCAGCGTGGCGGCCGGCAGCCTGGTGGAGAACTTTCTCAGCCATCGCGAGAAATTTCACTCGCAGGTGCTGGTCGACGGACTGGGTAACCGCCCGTGGCTGCTGACCGCCGCAGACGCCAACAGCGCCAGCGCGCTGCGGCCGCTGCTGGCCGACGGGTCGGTGAGCTCCGCGGAAAACCTTGGCCACTTCAGCACGCTGCTCAGGCACCAGGCGACGATCCTTAGCATCAGCGACGCCTATCTGATGATTATCGGCTTCGCGCTGCTGCTGGTGCTGCTGACCGCCTGGCTGCCGAAGCGCGTCTGGCCGCCACAAACCCTTTTATCCCCCGTTATGCCAACCGCGAGAACATAATAATGAGCTTTACACCTGCGAAACGCACCGCCCTCCTCGTTCTGTTACTGCTGATTTTGCTGGCGGCCGCGTGGTGGGTCTGGCTCGCCGTCAACCGTCACAGCTACCGCACCGATGATGCGGTGGTCAGCGCCGACTACACGCTGGTAGCACCGAAAATCTCCGGCTATATCCGTGAGGTCAACGTGCGTGATAACCAGCAGGTACAGGCCGGTGACGTGCTGGCCACGCTGGACGATCGCGACTACCGCGTGGCGCTGGAAACCGCCGAAGCCAGCCTGCAGGTCAGCGAGGCGAAGCTGAGCAGCGTGCAGGCGCAGCTGGAACAGCAGCAGGCGAGCATCGCCCAGGCGGAAGCGGCGGTCAGCGCCAGCCAGGCCTCGCTGAGCTATGCCGGGCAAAACGCGGCGCGCTACCGTCAGCTGTTGAAAAGCGGCACCGCCACCGCCGATGAACAGCAGAAATCCAGTTCGACCATGCTCAGCGCTGCCGCTCAGGTGAAGCAGTATCAGGCCGCCGCGCTGGCCGCCCGTAAAGAGGTGGCGGTGCTGCAGGCCAGCCTGAAGCAGGCGCAGGCGGATATCGCCGTCTCGACCGCCAGCGTCGACCAGGCCAGACTTAACCTCTCCTATACGCGCATTACCGCGCCGATCGCCGGTACCGTCGGCCAGCGCGCGCTGCGTCAGGGAGCGTGGGTGTCGGCCGGTACGCGGATGCTGGCGGTGGTGCCATTGCAGCAGAGCTACGTGCTGGCAAACTTCCTTGAAACCCAGCTGGCGCACGTCAGCCAGGGGCAGCCGGTTAGCATCATCGTGGATGCGCTGCCGGGGGTGACCCTGCGTGGTCATGTGGACAGCATCGCGCCGGCCACCGGTTCGACGTTTGCCGCTATTACCGCCGACAACGCCACCGGGAATTACACCAAAGTGGTTCAGCGGCTGCCGGTAAAAATCGTTCTGGATCAAGGGCAAGCCGATCTGGCCCGGCTGCGCGTGGGGATGTCGGTGGTGCCTGAATTAGAGATGCCATAAATGTGATAAAGATCGCAGCAAGATGATCTTTATTTTGCAGGGGTTTGCGGGTAGATTAGCCGACGATCCTGCCGTGAGTTACTCACGGCGACCCGATCCCGCTACCGTGGTGCTCTGCCCGGCCGGGATCGATTCTGTTCGCGTTACGCAGGTCCGGGATCGCCATTGCCGTAACCGCGCAGAGGAGCAGTACGTGAAATACGCGATGATGGGGATCTCTTTTATCCTGTTTATCTGGGCAGGAACATTTTACCTGATGCTGTAGCAGGTAAAACGGCGGGGCAAGCCGTGGCCTGCCCCGCAACGTTTCTCAGCCCTCTTCCGCGCCCGGTTTTGCCACCGGCGGGGCAATGCCGTCGTCTCGAAACATCGCCTTAATTCCTCTGACCGCCTGACGAATGCGATCGCTGTTTTCAATCAGCGCAAAGCGCACGTGGGTGTCGCCATAATCACCGAAGCCGATGCCCGGCGAAACGCAGACTTTGGCCTTCTCCAGCAGCAGTTTGGCGAACTCCAGCGAGCCCATCTGCGCATAGCGATCGGGGATTTTCGCCCAGACGTACATTGAGGCTTTCGGGTTATCCACCATCCAGCCCGCCTCATGCAGCCCTTTCACCAGCACGTCACGGCGGCGCTTGTACTGCTCGGCGATATCACGCACGCACTGCTGATCGCCCTCCAGCGCGGCGATCGCCGCCACCTGCAGCGGTGTAAAGGTGCCGTAGTCGTGATAGCTTTTGATGCGTGCCAGCGCCGCCACCAGCTCTTTGTTACCGACCATAAAGCCGATACGCCAGCCGGCCATATTGTAGCTTTTCGACAGGGTAAAGAACTCCACCGCCACGTCGCGCGCCCCCGGCACCTCCATAATCGACGGCGCTTTCCAGCCATCGTAAACGATGTCGGCATAGGCAAGGTCGTGGATCACCAGCACGTTGTACTGCTTCGCCAGCGCGATCACCCGCTCGAAGAAGTCCAGCTCCACGCACTGCGCGGTCGGGTTAGACGGGAAGCCGAGGATCATCATTTTCGGCTTGGGATAACTTTCGCGGATCGCCCGCTCCAGCTCGTTGAAGAAGTCCACGCCGGCCACCAGCGGCACCGAACGCACCTGTGCCCCGGCGATCACCGCGCCGTAAATATGAATCGGATAGCTGGGGTTCGGCACCAGCACCGTATCGCCGTGATCCAGCGTGGCCAGCATCAGGTGCGCCAGCCCCTCTTTCGAGCCGATGGTGACGATCGCTTCCGATTCCGGGTCGATCTCCACCTGGTAGCGATCGGCGTACCAGCGCGAGATCGCCCGGCGCAGGCGCGGAATGCCGCGTGAGGTCGAGTAGCCGTGGGTGTCGTCACGCTGTGCCACCGCGCAGAGTTTTTCCACGATGTGCGGCGGCGTCGGGCCGTCCGGGTTACCCATGCTGAAATCGATAATATCTTCGCCGCGTCGGCGCGCGGCCATTTTCAGTTCGGCGGTGATGTTAAATACGTAAGGGGGCAGGCGTTCAATACGGGAAAAACGGCGAGCGGAGCTGTTATCAGCCATAGTTATTTTCTCTCTTAACGTTAGCGCCCGGACCATCCGAGCGACGCTGACCACTGCGGTGGTCGAGCAATGAACATAACCGGAGAACGGAACCGCTGTCGAGAGGCTGATTAAAATTTTTATTCGCCGGGATTGATGCGTCCGAACAGCCAGTCGTTGACCCAGCGGCCGCGCAGCAGGTAGTTATCACGCAGCGTGCCTTCCAGTTCAAAACCGTTTTTTTCCAGCACCCGGCGTGATGCCCTGTTGCCCTCCACCACCTGCGCCTTGAGCTTGTGAAACTCACAGTCGGCAAACAGCCAGCGGCTCACCACCCCCAGCGCTTCCGTGCCGTAGCCCTGGCCAAAGGCGTCGCTGCACAGGGTGTAGCCGATCTCCGCCTGACGATACGGTGCCCACTCGGCGGTAACGCCGATCATCCCCAGCGACCGTCCGTCCTGCCGCCGACGGATGACGAGGCACAGCATATGAAAACTGGTCACCTGCCAGGGTGCCAGCCGGTCCTGGAATCGCTGACGAATATCCGCCAGCTGCGGTACGGCGCTGATAAATTCCATGCACACCGGATCAGAGTGGATCTGCAGGAACAGCGGCCAGTCTGTCGGCTGCATCAGGCTCAGAGTCAGTCGTTCACTGTTCAGCTGCATTTTTTGCTCACTAAAAGGGGAAGTCTCAACGAAAATGCCTCTCTTTTACCTGCCGCTTTTCGTCGTGTAGTGGACCATCATCGCAGATAACTTCGCGAAGAACGACCATGACCCGTCTCAGAATCGACAATATTCCGGACGCGATTCGACCGATCGCCGCGCGGCTGCGCAGGGCGCTGCCGGAGCATGTTCAGATCTTTAAACCGGCCAGCAGCTGGACGACGTGGCGGGCGATTTTGAGACGGATTTTCACGGCCGCCTTACGCCAGCCGAGCTTACGGTGACGGGAGAACGGCAGATCAAGTAGCGGATTACGCTGGCTTTCCCTATCATAGGGCTATTCTGTTCCGCCAGCCGAGACGCCCGTGCATTCGATGTTTGAGATGTTGCTCGCCGTGTTTGATCGCGCAGCGCTGATGCTAATCTGCCTGTTTTTTATCACCCGCACCCGCCATTTTCGTCAGCTGTTGCAAAAGGAGGAGCACTCCCGTCAGGAGCTGGCGGCGGTCACCGCCATCTTCTCGCTGTTCGCGCTGTTCAGCACCTGGACCGGCGTCAACGTCGACGGCTCGCTGCTCAACGTGCGCACCATCGCCATTATGTCCGGCGGCATTCTGTTCGGCCCCTGGGTCGGCATCGCCACCGGGGTGATTGCCGGCACCCACCGTTTCCTGATCGACATCCACGGCGTCACCTCGGTGCCCTGCCTGATTACCAGCATCACCGCCGGCATTATTTCCGGCTGGATCAACCTTAAGGTGCTCAGGGAGCAGCGCTGGACCGTGGGTATTCTCGGCGGCATGCTGTGCGAATCGCTGACCATGCTGCTGATCGTGCTGTGGGCGACGCCGACCTCGCTGGGGGTGGCGATCGTCAGCGATATTGCGCTGCCGATGATCCTCGGCACCACCAGCATCGGCATTATCGTGCTGCTGGTGCAGAGCGTGGAGGGAGAGCGCGAGGCGATAGCCGCCCGCCAGGCCAAACTGGCGCTGGATATCGCCAATAAAACCCTGCCGCTGTTTCGTCAGGTCAACAGCCAGTCGCTGAGCCAGATTTGCGCCATTATCCGCGAGGATATTCACGCCGACGCGGTAGCGATGACCAGTAAAGAGCAGATCCTCGCCTACGTCGGCGTCGGCGAGGAAAATTACCATAACGGCGATGACGGCATCAGCCCGACCACCGCCACGGCGATCGCCGAGGGTAAAATCATCATTAAGAACAATGATGAGGCGCACCGCACGCCGGAAATCCACTCGATGATCGTCATCCCGCTGTGGGAAAAAGGCGAAGTGACCGGCACGCTGAAAATCTACTACCGCCACGCGCACCGTATCACCTGGTCACTGAAGGAGATGGCGGTCGGGCTGTCGCAGATTATCTCCACCCAGCTGGAGGTCTCCCGCGCCGAACAGCTGCGGGAAATGGCCAATAAAGCCGAGCTGCGCGCGCTGCAGAGCAAGATTAACCCGCACTTCCTGTTTAACGCGCTGAACGCAATTTCCGCCTCGATCCGCCTCAATCCGGACACCGCCCGCCAGCTGATCACCAATCTGTCACGTTATCTGCGCTATAACCTTGAGCTGAATGACGATGAGATAATCGATATCAAGAAAGAGCTGTATCAGGTGATGGATTATATCGCCATTGAGCAGGCGCGCTTCGGCGACAAGCTGTCGGTATTTTACGATATTGAAGAGGACGTCAGCTGCTCGCTGCCCAGTCTGCTGATCCAGCCGCTGATTGAGAACGCCATCGTGCACGGCATCCACCCCTGCCGCGGCAAAGGCGTGGTGACGCTCGGCATCAACGACCTCGGCGATCGGGTGCGGATTACCGTGCGCGATACCGGCAACGGCATCAGCGAAGAGGTGATGGCGCGCGTGAGAAACAACGAGCTGCCCGGCAATAAAATCGGCCTGCTTAACGTTCACCACCGGGTCCGCCTGTTATATGGCGAGGGGCTGTCCATTCAGCGCCTGAATCCCGGTACCGAAATTTCCTTCTGCGTGAGTAAAAACGGCGACCTGCTGCCGGGAAACCCACGCGTAACGCTGTCGGTCTGAGGCGGATAAACATATGAAAGCGATTATCGTTGAGGATGAGTTCCTCGCCCAGCAGGAGTTGAGCTGGCTGGTGCGCCAGCACAGCCAGATCGAGATTGTCGCCACCTTTGACGACGGGCTGGAGGTGCTGAAGTACCTGCAGACCCACCAGGTGGACGTGATTTTTCTCGACATCAACATTCCGTCGCTGGACGGCATGCTGCTGGCACAAAATATCAGCAAGTTTGCCAGTAAACCGCTGATCGTGTTCATTACCGCCTACAAAGAGCATGCGGTGGACGCCTTTGAGCTGGAGGCGTTTGACTACATACTGAAGCCGTATCACGAGATGCGCATCATCACCCTGCTGCGCAAGCTGGAGAGCCACAGCCAGCAGCATCCGCCGCTGAGCAGCGCGGCGTCACGCCCGGCGGCGCACACCGTCAATCTGGTGAAGGATGAGCGGATTATCGTTACCGATATCAATGATATCTACTACGTGGAAGCCCATGAGAAGCTGACGTTTGTCTATACGCGGCGGGAAGAGTATGTGATGTCGGTGAATATCAGCGAGTTTTGCAGCCGGCTGCCGGAAGCGGAATTCTTCCGCTGCCACCGCTCGTACTGCGTCAATATCAGCAAGATCCGCGAGATCGAACCCTGGTTTAACAGCACCTATATCCTCAAGCTTCGCGACCTGGAGTTTCAGGTGCCGGTCAGCCGCAGCAAGGTGAAAGCCTTCCGCCAGCTGATGCGCCTGTAGCGCAGCGGCTGGCGAAGCTTAGGCTTACAGCACGCGGCCCAGCGCCTGGCGCAGGTGCGCACCGGCGCCCAGCAGGCCCGGCTGATCGTGGGTGATCAGGTACACCGGGATATCGGCAACGTACGCTTTAAAACGCCCTTTATCTTCAAAGGCCGCGCGGAAGCCGGAGGCCTTAAAGAATTCGAGGAAGCGCGGCACGATGCCACCGGCGATATAGACGCCGCCGAAGGTGCCAAGGTTCAGCGCCAGGTTGCCGCCGAAGCGCCCCATAATCACGCAGAACATCGCCAGCGCGCGGCGGCAGTCGGTGCAGCTGTCGGCCAGCGCGCGTTCGGTAACGTCGCGCGGCTTCAGCGGTTCCGGCACCCGGTCATCGGATTTGACGATCGCCCGGTAGAGGTTAACCAGCCCGCCGCCCGACAGAATGCGTTCGGCGGAGACGTGGCCCAGCTCGCCGCGCAGCACTTCCAGAATCTGGTCTTCTTCTTCACTGTTGGCAGCGAAGTCAACGTGGCCGCCCTCGCCCGGCAGGCTGACCCAGCGCTGGTCAACGTGAACCAGATGCGCCACCCCCAGCCCGGTACCGGCACCGTAAATCGCTACCGGCTTGTCTTTGACCGGCGCGCCGCCGCCGAACTGCAGCAGATCGTCGGCAGACAGCATCGGCACCGCCATCGAAACGGCGGTGAAGTCGTTGATGATCTCCAGCTGATGCAGGCCAAGGTTGCCCTGCATCTCGCGGGTGGAGAAGCTCCAGTCATGGTTGGTCATCTCAACCCGATCGCCGGTAATCGGGCAGGCGATAGCGATGCACGCCTCGCGGATCTCCAGCTTCTGCTCGTCCAGGAACGTGCGGATCACCGCCTCCAGACTGGCGTAATCAGAGGTTGAAAAAGTTTTGGCCTGTGAAATGGCCCCGGTTTCGATCTCGCACAGCGCGAGACGCGCGTTGGTGCCGCCGACGTCGCCGACTAGGGCAAACTGCGTCATGGTGGTTTAGCTCCGCTGAAAAGAATGAGCGTTACTATAAGTATCTGCAGGCAAAACAACAACTGCCGCCCTCACTCCACGCTGTTACGCTGCTCCAGCGACTGCGTCACCGCCGCCAGCAGCGGCGGAACATCCTGCTGCGGCAGCACCACCTCAATCAGTGACAGGCGCGAGGCATCCGCAATCTGTTCCAGCACGCCGTGCAGCTGCACGCCCTGGGTCACCCGCCAGCACTGCGCCTGGCTGCCGAGCTGCATCGCCTGCGGCAGGCGCGTCCAGTCCCAGCCGGGGATATCGTTATAGCGCTGCTCAGCGCCGTGAATCGCCCGCTCGACGGTGTAGCCGTCGTTATTCAGCACGAAGATCAGCGGGTGCAGCCCGTCGCGCTGCATGCTGCCCAGCTCCTGGATGGTCAGCTGGGCAGCCCCGTCGCCGATAATCAGGATCGTCCGGCGCTCGGGCGCGGCCGTCTGCGCGCCAAAAGCGGCGGGCAGCGTGTAACCGATCGATCCCCACAGCGTCTGTACCACCAGCCGCGCCTCCGCCGGCAGACGCAGCGCCGCCGCGCCAAACGCGGCGGTGCCCTGATCGGCCAGCAGGATATCGCCGGGGCGCAGGAAGGCCTGTATCGCCTGCCAGAACCCCCGCTGGGTCAGGTCGTCCGCGTCCTCCTGCTCCATCTCCGGCGGGGCAATAATCTGCCGCTGCCACCCGCTGCCGTACCGCAGCGCCAGCCGGTGCAGCTCCGCCAGCGCCTGCGCCATCGGGATGCCGCTGAACTCGCGGCCGGCGACCCGGCTGCTGAACAGGCCAACGTCGATATTTTTTTCCACGGGGATCTGCTGGGTGAAACCGGCGGTGATGGTATCGGTGTACTTAACGCCGACGGTGATAATCACCTCGCTCTGTTCAATCACCTCGCGGGTGGCCGGGGCGCTGCAGCGGCCGGCATAGGTGCCGGCAAAGCCGTACAGCGACTCCGGCAGCACGCTTTTGCCCATCAGCAGGGTGGCAAACGGCATCGGCACCTCGCTCAGCCAGGCGCTGAGCCGCTCGCGCTGCTGCGCCCGGTCGGCGAGAAAGTCGGCCAGCAGGGAAACGCGTTGAGCGGCGGCCAGTTGCCGCTCTGCCGCCACGCTAAAAGCCTGCAGCTGTTCGCTATCCACGCTCTGAGCGCGATCCAGCGGCGTTACCGGCGGCAGGATGCGGCTGGCCGCTACGTTGGTCGCCAGCAGCAGGTAGACCGGGCGGCGCTCGCGCAGGGCGCAGACCAGCACCCGGTCAATTTCCGCCGCAGCGTTGTCGGCGGTCAGCACGCTGCTGGCGACCACCACCTCCTGATGCATACGCAGAAAGTGGCGGAAGTCGCCGTCGCCCAGCGTGTGGTGCAGCAGTTCCGCGCTGCGCTGCGAGGCCTGCGCCGGGGCACCGACAATGTGCACCACCGGCAGATACTCGGCGTAGCTGCCGGCCACGCCGTTCAGCGCGCTCAGCTCCCCCACGCCGAAGGTGGTCAACAGGGCCCCTGCGCCGCGGCAGCGGGCGTAACCGTCTGCCGCGTAGGCGGCGTTCAGCTCGTTGGCACAGCCGACCCACGCCAGCTGCGGATGCGCAATCACGTGATCGAGAAACTGCAGGTTGTAGTCACCGGGCACGCCAAACAGATGATCGATGCCGATCTCATTCAGGCGGGCCAGCAGATAGTCGCTAACGGTATAGCTGTTCATCGCACACTCTCCGGTTGAGCTAACGCTTTGAGTATCTGCGATAATCAGACCTCTGGCCGCAATCGAACGTGCGACGGCCGCAGAATTTCCACGGCAAAACTGGCAAGCCAGCGTTACGCGCTACAAAGTCTCTGAGTTGCGATCTGCCGCGCGCTTTCGCATAGTGTAAACGTATACACTAAACCGCTGCGTTACCGGACTCATCTTCTTTTTATGGGATAATATTATGTTTTATCAGGCAGATGGACATCGTTATGACGGCATGACCTACCACCGCTGCGGGCGCAGTGGCCTTAAGCTTCCGGCGATTTCTCTTGGGTTATGGCACAATTTTGGTGACAGCACCCGCGTCGATAACAGCCGTGACCTGCTGCGCCACGCGTTTGATAACGGTATCACGCATTTCGATCTGGCCAATAACTACGGCCCGCCGCCCGGCTCCGCCGAGGAGAATTTTGGCCGCATCCTGCGCGAAGACTTTCGCCCGTGGCGCGATGAGCTGGTGATCTCCAGCAAGGCCGGTTACACCATGTGGGATGGCCCTTACGGCGACTGGGGTTCACGTAAATACCTGATTTCCAGCCTTGATCAGAGCCTGAAGCGCATGGGGCTGGAGTACGTGGATATCTTCTATCACCACCGTCCCGATCCGGAAACCCCGCTGGAAGAGACCATGACCGCACTGGACCACATCGTGCGTCAGGGCAAGGCGCTGTACGTCGGGCTTTCCAACTACCCGGCCGGGCTGGCGGCAGAGGCGATTACGATGCTGAAACAGCTGGGCACCCCGTGCCTGATCCACCAGCCGAAGTATTCGATGTTTGACCGCGCGCCGGAAGGTGGCCTGCTGGACGTGCTGTCTGAGCAGGGCGTTGGCTCAATCGCCTTCTCACCGCTGGCCGGCGGCATGCTTACCGACCGCTATCTGAACGGTATTCCGCAGGACTCGCGCGCCGCCAGCGGCAGCCCGTTCCTCAGCAGCGACCGCTTAACGCCGGAGACGCTGGATAAGGTCAGCCGCCTGAACGCGCTGGCGCAGCAGCGCGGGCAGAAGCTGTCGCAGATGGCGCTGGCGTGGGTGTTGCGCGGCGACCGCGTGACCTCGGTGCTGATCGGTGCCAGCAAGGTCAGCCAGATCGACGATGCGCTGGGCATGCTGCAGCAGCGCACCTTTAGCGAACAGGAGCTGGCGCAGATCGACGCTATTCTGGGCTGACACGATCCTCTGAGCGAAACCGTATTCTTTGCAGTCTGTTACGGGCGATGGGCCCTGACAGGCTGCCCTGAATCCTGCTTTATGCCCCAGGCTGACGGGAGCCTGAAATCTGACGGCTCCCGGACCTGTTACCAGGCTGTTTTGCACTTTCAGCGTATCCGGACCTGTGCTTACCCGTTAGTTCCCGGCCGATCTGCCCAGCCGGTTTCACGTTGTCATAACGTCTGTAGCAGCGCAGTGAACCCCGCCCAGTGTCCAGAGACCTTCTCCAGACAACTCTTAAATCCGCGCCGGGGCCGATTTTTCAGAATCAGCCAGATAGTCTCACCGGACGACGCCTTATACTCTCCCCGTCAGGGCGGTGACGTTATGCCGCTGATAAGGAGAAACAATGAAACGCTTTCTGATTATTGCCAGCCTGCTGGCAGGTTTAGCACTTCCGCTTTTCAACACAGCACAGGCCACCGGTGCCAGCATTTCACTGCTGCCCGGCGTCACCCTCCATTTAGGCGACCAGGACGATCGTGGCCGCTACTGGGACGGCGGCCGCTGGCGCGACCGGGGCTGGTGGAAGAATAATTACCGCTACGACGAAGGGCGCTGGTGGCGGCACGCCGAATGGCGACGCCATGAGCAGATGCGCCGCCATCATCAGTGGGAAAAAGAGCGCCGCTGGCACGAGCGTGAGCGGCAGCGCGAGTGGCGTCACCACGAGAAAGAACGTCGCCATCACGAAAAGGAGTGGCGTCGTCACCATTAACCCACAGCACAGCGCATCATGGCGCAGCTAACTGAACGCCATCGCTAAGGCATCATGCGAGTGACAGCGTTGCGCAGTTAAAAAAAAGCGGCTCATCAGAAGCCGCTTTTTTGCGTAAGGGTTCAGGTCTTCCCCGGATGAGCTCAGGTAACGCCATCAGCGCAGGTGGTGACGATCGCAGCGTTGCCTAGCGCAGCATCGATACCAGCAGATAGCCGTTCAGGATCACCACCAGGATGACGATCAGCCAGCCGATGTTCTGCATCAGCCGCGAGTTGGTCATGTCGCCCATCAGCTGACGGTTGCCGGTAAAGGCCAGCAGCGGCACCAGCGCCAGCGCGATACCAAAGCTCAGCAGCACCTGGCTCATCACCAGAATGCGCGTTGGCTCGATCCCGGAGAGGATCACGATAAACGACGGCAGCATGGTGATCACCCGTCGCACCAGCAGCGGGATATGGAAGTGGATAAAGCCCTGCATCACCACCTGGCCTGCCATGGTGCCGACGACCGTCGAGGAGAGCCCCGCCGCCAGCAGGCTCAGGCCAAACACCAGCGCGGCGGAGCGGCCCAGCAGCGGGTCGAGGGTGACCCACGCCTCCTCCAGC
>NZ_JRZZ01000002.1:96692-134519 GCF_002865965.1 Erwinia sp. B116 | reverse complement strand
GCAGTTTTTCCGCCAGCCCTTTGATCTCATCAGAGAAGGTGGCGGAGAACAGCAGGTTCTGACGTTTGGCCGGCCTTCATCCTTTTGCGTCAGCGACGAATGCAGGTAGATGACGTGCGGCATAATGGTGGCACCGAGCACCCCGGCCGCCAGCAGCACGGCGTCCGCCGTCGGCAGTGACGGGATCGCCATCCCTTTCACCAGCTCGACCACGTTGGGCTGCGAGAAGAACAGTTCAATAATGTAGGCCGCGGCAACGAACAGCAGCAAGCCGCCGATCAGCAGCTCCAGCGGTTTCTGCCCGCGGTTCTGCAGCATCAGGATCAGGAACGTGGCCACGCCGGTCAGCACCGCGCCCTGCAGTAAGCTGACGCCAAACACCAGTTTAAAGCCGATTGCCGCGCCGATAAATTCCGCAAGGTCGGTGGCCATGGCAATGATTTCCGCCTGTACCCAGTAGAACCACACCAGCGGGCGCGGATAGCGGTCGCGGATATGCTCACAAAGGTTTTTGCCGGTAGCTATGCCAAGCTTGGCGGACATCAGCTGGATCACCATCGCCATGATATTGGCCCACACCACCACCCACAGCAGCGTGTAGCCGTAGCTGGCGCCGGCCTGGATATTGGTGGCGAAGTTGCCGGGGTCGATATAGCCGATTGCGGCGATAAAAGCCGGCCCCATCAGGGCAAATTTGACTTTTCGCTGGCTGCGGATGCGCTGTTCTGCAGTACGACTTTCCTGCATGGTGGTTACCCCTGGTTGGCGTGGCTTCACGCCCGGTTCTGACAACGTAGTGATGAATACACCGGCATATCGGGTGTTTTATATCCACCAAAATAGCAAGCGCTAAAAGTTATAGCAATGGCTATAATTTGTATAAATATGTCAGCATGGCGCAAAAATGCGTCCTCAGACACTGTAGGGGATTGAGAATCTGCTTTCCAGACGCAGGCTGTTTTTTTCATCATCATTGAGCGCGTATTGCACTAAAGGCCCCCCTGCGCGGATAATCAACCACGCTGACGGCCGTTTACGGCCAAAAACCTGTGACGCCTCAAGCTTTTCTGCAATCCCATGCAATAGGTAATTGTTATATTGCGACGCAGTTCTCGTTTTTCCGCTCCTTGTTACATAGAATGTGCAACGAAATATAACTGCCCTCAAATTTGGAGCATACATGTCCCGCTATCTTCACTTCGCTTTGGCGCTGGCGCTGGTTGCCGTGCTGGCCTTACTGGTCAGCCGTGACCGCAAAAATATCCGCGTCCGCTTTGTCATACAGCTGCTGGTGATTGAAGTTGTGCTGGCCTGGTTCTTCCTGAACTCAGAAGCCGGCCTTGGATTCGTGAAAGGCTTTTCGGATCTGTTTGAAAAACTGCTTAAATATGCCGCAGAGGGGACTAACTTCGTCTTCGGTAATATGAGCGATAAGGGACTGGCCTTCTTCTGGCTGAACGTGCTTTGCCCGATCGTGTTTATCTCCGCGCTGATCGGTATTCTGCAGCATTTCCGCATCCTGCCGATCATCATCCGCGCCATCGGTACGGTGCTGTCGAAGGTGAACGGCATGGGGAAACTGGAGTCATTTAACGCGGTCAGCTCGCTGATTCTGGGACAGTCAGAGAACTTTATCGCTTATAAAGATATCCTCGGCAAAATGTCTGAACGCCGCATGTACACCATGGCAGCTACCGCGATGTCGACCGTGTCGATGTCAATCGTCGGTGCCTACATGACCATGCTGCAGCCGAAGTACGTGGTCGCCGCACTGGTGCTGAACATGTTCAGTACCTTTATCGTGCTGTCGCTGATCAACCCGTACCGCGTGGACAGCGAAGAAGATCTGAAGCTGAACAATACCCATCAGGGACAGAGCTTCTTTGAAATGCTTGGCGAATATATCCTCGCAGGTTTCAAAGTGGCAGTGATCGTGGCCGCGATGCTGATCGGTTTTATCGCGCTGATCTCCGCCATTAACGCCCTGTTCGACACCATCTTCGGCATCAGCTTCCAGGGCATTCTCGGCTACGTCTTCTTCCCGTTTGCATGGGTGATGGGCGTTCCGGCCGGTGAAGCGCTGCAGGTGGGCAGTATTATGGCCACCAAACTGGTTTCTAATGAATTTGTTGCCATGATGGACCTGCAGAAGATCGCCGGTACCCTGTCGCCACGTGCGGAAGGTATCCTGTCGGTGTTCCTGGTCTCCTTCGCTAACTTCTCGTCGATCGGCATCGTCGCCGGTGCGATTAAAGGTCTGCATGAAGAGCAGGGCAACGTGGTGTCACGTTTCGGTCTGAAACTGCTGTACGGCTCGACGCTGGTGAGCGTGCTCTCCGCTTCCATCGCCGGTCTGGTGCTGTAATTCTCTGGCGGGGCCGCCCGGCCCCGCCCGTAATTGCTGATTTTTTCTTTCTTATCAATTATTACGCATTTCCCCTCGCTGCCTTTCGGATCCAGGATTGAGCCTCACCTCCCCTGCCCCGCGAACGACGCTCGCGTCATCGCCCCGATTCGGAACCGCTGATATGTCTGAGAAAAACCTGTTAATCCGTGATACACAACACCTCCTGAACGCGCTGAACGCCGGCGAAGAGCTGGCGCTGGTCGACGCCCGTGAAGAGGTGCCGTTTGCCGGTGGACATCCGCTGTTTGCAGTCAATATCTCGGTATCAAAGCTGGATATTGAGATCCTGAACCGCATTCCCCGGCTGAACACGCCGGTCACCCTGTACGATAACGGCGAGGGCCTGGCACGCGTGGCGGCCGAGCGGCTGCGGGAGATTGGTTATACCGACGTCGCCCTGCTGGCCGGTGGGCTGGCAGGCTGGGTGGAAGGCGGCGGTGAGCTGTTCAGCGGCGTTAACAGCCCGGCAAACGGCTTTGCCAGCCTGGTCGACAACTCTACGGCCACCCCACTGCTTGGCACAGAACAGCTGGCGCTGCAGCTGGAGAGCCAGGACAACGGCGCACGGTTAAGCGCGGTGGAAGCGCGTACGCTGGCCGATCGTGCCGGGGTGCAGCGCATCACGCTGGCCGGGTTGCAGCAGTGGCAACAGCAGGAGCGGACGCTGTACCTGTTTGATGTACGCGTGCTGGCGGAGTATCAGCAGGGGCACCTGCCTGGCTCACGCTCCGTACCTGCCGCGCAGCTGGTAAAAGAGACCGATCAGTTCGCCAGCGTGCTGAATGCGCGCATCGTGCTGATCGACGACGGTGACGGCGTGCGTGCCGCCGTCGCGGCCAGCTGGCTGGCGCAGCAGGGCTGGCAGGTGGCGATCGTTGATGGCCTGCAGGCGGCAGACTTCAGCGTCAGCGGTGGCTGGTCACCGAAGGTGCCTGAACTGGATGCTCAGCCTCAGGTGACACCGGCCGAACTGACGGCGCGGCTGGCGGAAGGTGATACCCAGGTACTGGACTTCACCACCAGCGCCAACTACGTCAACGCGCATATTCCCGGCGCGGCCTGGCTGCAACGCGCGGCGCTGACCACCGCCGGGGCAGACGCGCTGCCCGCAGCAGAGCGCTACGTAGTGACCTGCGGCAGCAGCCTGCTGGCCGCTTACTCTGCGGAGCAGCTGCGCCAGCTGACCGGCAAAGAGGTGCAGGTGCTGACCGGCGGCAATACCGCGTGGAAAGCGGCCGGGCTGCCGGTGGAACAGGGTGAAACCACGCTGCTGCTGCCACGCATCGACCGCTTTCTCCGCCCGGAGGAGCGCAGCAACCCCAGCGCGGCAGAAATCGCCCTGCAGGACGCCTGGCGCCAGGGCCTGCCTGCGCAGCTGGCGCGTGACGGCAGCC
Source organism: Erwinia sp. B116 (assembly GCF_002865965.1). Lineage (NCBI taxonomy): Bacteria > Pseudomonadati > Pseudomonadota > Gammaproteobacteria > Enterobacterales > Erwiniaceae > Erwinia > Erwinia sp. B116. Next base: position 130,718 of record NZ_JRZZ01000002.1, on the reverse strand, counting down.
ACCGCTTTAAGGTGCTGGCCGCGTAAAGCGCAGCGTGGTGAGCGGCCAGCCACGAACGGTGCATCGTCAAACGTGAACTGTGAACTGTGAACTGTGAACTGTGAACTGTGAATCGTGAACTATGGGTTGCAGGCTGTAAGCGGTGAGCAGTGAGCAGTGAGCAGTGAGCAGTGAGCAGTGAGCAGTGAGCAGTGAGCAGTGAGCAGTGAGCAGTGAGTGATGAATAGCGGGTGGCGGGTCGGCAATGCCGGCCCGTTCTGTTTTCGGGGCGTGATTAAAATAGCCACCCGCCGATTTCAGACCGCAGAAACGACAAAAATCCGCCTGAGCAGATTTTGTGTTAAATCAGAAGATTTAAGAATTTTGGTGGAGATAAGCGGGATCGAACCGCTGACCTCTTGCATGCCATGCAAGCGCTCTCCCAGCTGAGCTATACCCCCACTGCATAAAACTTCGGCTTTCGGTGCCACCTCATCCTCTGGTAAAGATTTGGTGGAGATAAGCGGGATCGAACCGCTGACCTCTTGCATGCCATGCAAGCGCTCTCCCAGCTGAGCTATACCCCCAGTCCGAAAAGCCGTGTCGTGTTGACGGGGTGCATATTATGGAACGGGGGCCGGAGTGTCAACGGCAAATTTTAAAACTGCGACCGATCGCTGAAAAAGCCGCCACCGCGCTGAAAAAAGCACTAATTTGTCGGTTAATTCAACAGGCTAAGGCAAAAAGAAGGCGGCAATTCGCACCACTACGCAGAGCAAAAAGGCGTTTGCAGACAGCAGCTGGAGAAAAGAGTGCGGGCCGACAGGCAGATGAGCATGACAACGGCTTTACCCTGTGAGGCAGATAACCGTGATAATGGCTTTTGCCCTGTGAGGCAGATGATGACGATCGCGGCTCATGCTTTAGTCAATGGGTGACAAGGGTGAGAAGTGCCTTGCCAGTTCGCAGACAATGGAAAGATCGGCGGCGGTGGGGACATCATTAAGTGAGTCACGTCACGGCTTTTGGGCGAATGCGCAGCAACGCACATTGACCACAAAGCGGGCAAGGTTAAGAAATAGCACTACACATCAGTAATTTAGCATTTTCTGTTAAGTAATCGTTATTATGAAGAAAATTCACACTTGTATTTGTTAAAATCCCATGCAAAACTGCGCCCGCTTACGGATACCGGGGCCGTTATCGCGCAGGATAAGCGCCGCCGCCTCCGGTAGTTTCTCCTGTTACTTACATCCAGAGTCTCCCATGTCTTTGCATACACCAAAAGAAATCGCCGCCATTGCCGTGCAATCCGGCGTGGCGAAAAGTCATACCCCGATCTCCGCCATTCTGATCCTCGGTTTCATGGCCGGTTCCTTTATTAGCTTCGGCTTCCTGCTCTATATCCATATTGTTTACCAGTTGCCTGCTGAATGGGGTTCATTCAGCCTGCTGCTGGGCGCTGCGGTGTTTCCGGTGGGGATTATCCTGACCGTTCTGTGCGGCGGTGAGCTGCTGACCGGTAATATGATGCTGCTGCCGATGGCCTGGTTCTCACGCCAGATCCAGCTGAAACACGTGCTGCAAAACTGGTTCTGGGTGACGCTGGCCAACTTCCTCGGCAGTATTACCGTTGCATGGCTGTTTGGCCATATGCTGGGTATGACCGAAGGCGTGTTTCTGAAGAAGACGCTGGCGATTGCCAACGCCAAGGTCAACGCGGATTTCCTGCAGGCGTTTATTTCCGGCATCGGCTGCAACTGGCTGGTGTGCCTGGCTACCTGGCTGGCGTACTCCAGTAAAGACGTGGTCGGCAAGATCCTCGGCATGTGGTTCCCGATCATGGCCTTCGTGGCGATCGGCTTCCAGCACGTGGTGGCTAATATGTTTGTGGTACCTGCGGCAATCTTTGCGGGGTATCTGAGCTGGGGCGAGTACCTGCCTAACTTTGTTGCCGTGTTCCTCGGCAATACCGTTGGCGGCGCGGTGTTTGTTGGCCTCGCCTACTACCTTGCTTACCGCCCGCGCCCGGAAGAGAGCGCCCTTTCCCGCTGATCGCTCCCTCCCCTGCGGTCAGCGGGGGAGCATTTCCCGTCATTTCGCTCTTTTTCGCTCGTTTTGCTGCAAGGTTCGGCATTCTAATTGGTTGTTCGCGTGATGAATTGTTGTAATATGTTCAATTACTTTATTCGGCAAAAGGGACATTAAAGTGAAAAAGGATTGGTTAACACCGGAAGAACTGGCACAGCAAACGGGCTTCAGCAGACAAACCATCAACAAGTGGGTGAAGAAAGAGGGCTGGACCACCGCGCCGAAACCGGGCGTTCAGGGTGGAAAGGCGCGCATCATCCATATTGATGAGCGGGTAAGGCAGTATCTGAAATCAACACGCCACGCTGCCGAGCCGGCGGCGCATTATCGCGTTAATCAGAATACGTTACCGGCGCTGCTGGTCAGTTCGTTACAGCAACTCAGCAACGAAGAGCAGGAACAGCTGGCGGCACTGCTGTTGCGGGAAGGGATTCAGGGTATTCTGCAGCGGCTGGGCATCGGTAACAGCTGAAAAAAAACCGGCCATCAGGCCGGTTTTTTATTGCGCTTACTGCGCTTCGCGGGCGCTGATGTACTCCAGCGCTTTGCCAATCCGCGCCACGCTGCGCGACTGACCGATAGCGTGAACGGTTACGTCCAGCCCGGGTGACTGCCCGGCACCGGTCACCGCGACGCGCAGCGGCATACCGACTTTACCCATCCCCACTTCCAGCTCATCCGCGCTGGCCTGAATCGCCGCGTGCACGTTTTCCGCCGTCCAGTCGCTCAGGGCGGCCAGCTTGTCGCGCACCACTTCCAGCGGCTGACGCGCTACCGGGCGCAGATGCTTCTTCGCGGCGTCCGCGTCAAACTCATCAAATTCTTCATAGAAGTAGCGGCAGGAGGCGGCCATCTCTTTCAGCGTCTTGCTGCGTTCGCCCAGCAGCCTGACCAGCTGCGCCAGCTCAGGCCCGGTGCGGGTGTCGATGTTTTCCTGCTCGATATGCCACTGCAGCTGGGTAGCCACGTATTCCGGCGCCAGCGTATTGATATAGTGGTGGTTCAGCCACTGCAGTTTCTCAGTATTAAAGGCACTGGCAGACTTGCTGACCTGATCCAGCGAGAACAGTCTGGTCATCTCTTCCACGCTGAAAATTTCCTGATCGCCGTGAGACCAGCCCATGCGCACCAGGTAGTTCAGCAGCGCTTCCGGCAGGTAGCCGTCATCGCGGTACTGCATCACGCCCACCGCGCCGTGGCGCTTGGACAGTTTTTTGCCGTCGTCGCCGAGGATCATCGACACGTGCGCATAAACCGGAACCTGCGCGCCAATCGCCTTCAGGATGTTGATCTGACGCGGGGTGTTATTGATATGGTCTTCACCGCGGATTACGTGGGTGATGCCCATATCCCAGTCGTCAATCACCACGCAGAAGTTGTAGGTCGGCGCGCCGTCGGTACGGCGAATGATCAGGTCATCCAGCTCCTGGTTGCTGAACTCGATCGGTCCGCGGATCTGGTCGTCGAAAATCACCGAGCCTTCCTGCGGGTTACGGAAACGCACCACGTGCGGTTCATCATCCGCGTGATGGTCGTGGCTGTCGCGGCAGCGGCCGTCATAGCGCGGCTTCTCGCCGTTGGCCATCTGCGTTTCACGCAGGGTTTCCAGCCGCTCTTTTGAGCAGTAGCATTTATAGGCGCTGCCCGCTTCCAGCATCTGGTCGATCACGCTGTTATAACGGTCGAAGCGTTTAGTCTGGTAATACGGGCCCTCATCCCAGTCAAGATTCAGCCAGTTCATCCCATCCATGATCGCATCGATCGCCTGCTGGGTGGAACGCTCCAGGTCGGTGTCTTCAATACGCAGCACAAACTCGCCGCCGAGGTTACGGGCAAACAGCCAGGAGTAGAGCGCCGTGCGTGCGCCACCAACGTGCAGATAGCCGGTTGGGCTGGGAGCGAAACGGGTTTTGATTTTCATTAATGACTGCCTTATTACGCGAATGCTTTGGCCTGAGGCAGAGCCGATACCGGCCCTGCTTTGAGTGGCACATATTCTATCACCGCAGGGCGAATCCTCAACGCCAATCCCCCCTTATGCCGCAGTTGCATGAATAAAATCCGCCAGCCCGCGGCGGTTTTTGCCTGCAAACACAGCAGGTTGATTATTTTTACGACGAACGCACCTTTTCCCCGTAAAAAGCGTTGACTCATTTTGGCGGTTCCCTATAATGCGACTCCACACAGCGGGGGTGATTAGCTCAGTTGGTAGAGCATCTCCTTTACACGGAGGGGGTCGGCGGTTCGAGCCCGTCATCACCCACCATATCGGGTCGTTAGCTCAGTTGGTAGAGCAGTTGACTTTTAATCAATTGGTCGCAGGTTCGAATCCTGCACGACCCACCAGTGTTAAGAAGGCGCCCTAAAGGCGCCTTTTTGCTGTGCGCAAATCGGGCAGGGTTCGAACCTGCAGCAGGTTCGGGTCGAGCGACAGCGAGACAACGTTGCCAGCGGCAACGGCTTCCCTTTCACTTTCTTATCGCTTCTTTTACGCTTTACTGCCTCAAGCTCTGCGCCCCCGCTCCGATAACCGTTAATGGTTAACCAGAAAGGAGTAAACCATGTCCACTATCAGTACCAGCACCCCCTCGGTGACGTCCGGTTCATCTTCCGGCAGCGGCGGGGCTTCCCAGACGGCCAGTATTGCTAAACAGATCACCGCCCTGCAGCAGCAGTTGAAGGACCTCAGCTCGGACAATACCCTGACCACCGAGCAGAAACAGGAAAAACAGCAGCTGATTCAGGCGCAGATCCAGCTACTGGAGGCGCAGCTGGCGCAAATCCAGCAGCAGCAGGCGGAAAAGGCCGCCGCCCAGGCGCAGCAGAGTAAAGCCGCCGACAGCGGCAGCAGCAAGGTGGCCGACGGCGTCAACCGTCCAACCGAAACCAATACCCTGAACGTCTATATCTAAAACGGTGATGTCAGGCGGCGCTGTTGCGTCAGCAGTTCGGCCTGCTGGCGCACCAGCTGCCAGATTGCCTCACCGGCGGGCGTCAGCGAGCGGTTTTTACGCCGTACCAGCATAACGGAACGGTTTATTTCCGGCAGCAGCCGCCGCACCAGCAGCGGCCGTCCCTCCGGCAACGGCAGTGCCAGTGCGGGCAGAATGCTGATGCCGATGCCCGCTTCCACCATCGGATAGAGGGTCACCGGGTGACCGATCTCCTGAGCAATCTCCGCCTGCACCCGTTGCTCCCGCAGCGCCCGATCGATCAGCACCCGACTACCCGAGGCATAGTCCTGCAGCACCAGCGTACGCTGGTTGAGCATCTGCCAGCTGACCGCGGCTTCCCGCGCCAGCGGATCGTCGCGGCGACACAGCAGCAGAAAGGGTTCTTCCAGAATCGCCTCGCACTCCAGGTCGTCATCCTGCAGCGGACCGATAACGATGCCAAAATCCACCTCGGCGTTACGCACGCTCTGCAACACCCACTGCTGCGGGCGATCGCGCAGCATCACCTTAATCTCCGGGTAGTGCTGCTGGCCGGCTGCAAGGCACTGCGGCATAAGATGGGCGGAAACCGTCTGGCTGGCCGCCACCCGCACCGTCCCGCTGCGCTGCTGACCGTAGCTGCGCACGTCGAGCAGCGTATTGTTCAGCTCCTCCAGCAGCCGCTCAAGCCGGCTGGCCAGCTGCTCGCCGGCTTCGGTCAGCAGGACTTCCCTTGTGGTGCGATCCAGCAGACGGATGCCCATCTCCGTCTCCAGCTCTTTAATGCTGTGGCTGACCGCCGACTGGCTGAGGCCAATCAGCTGCCCGGCCCTGCTGAAGCTGCCCTGCTGCGCCACCGCCACAAACACCCTGAGCTGACGTAAGGAGTAATTCATCTGTTTATTTCATATATGGATTCAATAAATCGATTTTATTTATAAACCGGCCAGATGCACAATAGCATCCATGATTTTTTAACCAGGCATTAACAATGGGCATTTTCCGTATCGATCCACTGATGTTGAAACTGATTATCACCGTGTTGCTGGCCAGCTTTCTGCCGGCGCGCGGTCACTTCGTTGATTTCTTTGAGTGGCTGACCACCGCCGCTATCGCCCTGCTGTTCTTTATGCACGGTGCCAAGCTCTCTCGTGAGAAGATCATCGCCGGCGGCGGCCACTGGCGGCTGCACCTGTGGGTGATGTTCAGCACCTTTGTGCTGTTCCCGGCGCTCGGCATGCTGTTTGTCTGGTGGCACCCGCTGCCGCTCAGCACCGAGATGTACACCGGCTTTATGTATCTGTGCATTCTGCCGGCCACCGTGCAGTCATCGATTGCCCTGACCTCACTGGCCGGAGGCAACGTGGCCGCCGCCGTCTGCAGCGCCTCAGCCTCCAGCCTGCTTGGGGTGTTTATCTCCCCCCTGCTGGTCGGGCTGCTGATGAATGTGCACAGTGACGCCGCCGGCGGCAGCGTTGAGCAGATTGGTAAAATTATGCTGCAGCTGCTGCTGCCGTTTGTACTTGGCCATCTTTCACGCCGCTGGATCGCCGGCTGGGTTGAGAAAAATCGTGGTCTGATTGGCAAAACCGACCAGGCGTCGATCCTGCTGGTGGTCTATTCCGCCTTCAGTGAAGCGGTGGTGAACGGCATCTGGCAGCGCGTGAGCGGCATGACGCTGCTGTGGATTGTGGTAGGGAGCCTGGCGCTGCTGTTCCTGGTGCTGGCGATTAACCTCGCCGCCGCACGGCTGTTTGGCTTCAACAGGGCTGACCAAATCACCATCCTGTTCTGCGGCTCGAAAAAGAGCCTCGCTAACGGCGTGCCGATGGCCAATATTCTGTTCCCGTCCGCAGCGGTGGGGATTATCGTGCTGCCGCTGATGATCTTCCACCAGGTACAGCTGATGGTCTGCTCTATGCTGGCGCAGCGCTATAAAAAAGCCGGTGAGAAGCAGGCTAAACGAGAAAAAACGGGCAGCGTGGCGGTGGAATCGCAAAAATAACGCCCTGCGAGGGCCGGTAATGCTGACAGGCTTTACCGGCTCCCCGTTGAGCGTTTACGCCCGTTAAGAGCCGAGCCCGCGCCCCGGCAGGGTTTTACAGGCCGGAGCCTTGTCCGGCGGTGCTACGGTCGGGAATTTATCGTCCGGCGTGATGTACACTGGCGTCGTTGCAACATAGCCATCACTGAAGGTGGCTTCGACAAAGGTCGCCTGCCAGCCCTTCTCCTGCGACGGGAGCATCAGGTTAAGCTTATCGCTGACCGGTAACGACGAGGGCTGATAGGTGATATCACAGGCAAAGCGGAAATCACGTGCCTCCGGGTTGACCGCCTGCCACATCTTTATCGACGCGGGCGTTTCTGAAAATGCCACGTTCAACTGACCGTTCTGCACCGCAGAGGTTACCTCAGGCAGCGCACTCCCCTGCTGAATCCGCTTCACAAAGGTGGTCAGCGACTGCTCAGCGTAATTCCGGATGCCGGCATGCCCGGTATTTGGCGCATAGCGCAGTGATTTAACCCCTGGCAGGCTATCGAAGTAAAACCGGGAATTATCGGGTACGTAAAAGTCATCGCCGCTGGCGTTGATGATGTACTTGGGAATCGACAGTCGTTCGCCATATTCGGTTTGCTGATAGGCCAACGGATCCTCGATCTGCAGCAGGCTGGCAAACTCGCGGGTTTCCACGCGGGTATCGATCCCTTCCTGATAATAGGGATTAAAGGCCATCGGCCAGTTATCACCATAACTGTGATACATATGGGTTAATGATGATTGGATCCCCAGCAGATCCATGACAAACGGTGCGATCGCCTCAACGCGTTCATCCGCTATCGCAGTCAGCCAGGTTGCCCACCCGCGCTTGGATAATCCCGAGACGATAAATTTATCCACTTTCCACTGCCACAGTTCACGCTCCGCCAGCGACATAACCTGTGAGACCGCTGCCGCCATTGGCACATGCAGAGACATTCGCGGCAGGGCGTCGGGCGCTTTCATAAACAGTGACCAGCTGTGCGCGACGCTGTCGTCTTCGGCGCGGGCGCGCTGGTCATCGGTGTAGGTCAGCAGCTGATTGGGTACATCGCTCACTGACACAATGATGGTACGGGTGTTGCGCGCCAGCGAAGCCAGCTTATCCGGGGTCATATCGCTGGGAACGCCCGGCGGTTTTCCTGCGGCCGGTTTGTTGGTGCCGTTATTGATAAATACCACCGCACGCCGGGTCAGCGGGTTTTCCGGAATGTAGATATCCACATTGTGGAACCACTCGGCGGGCAGCACCATTCCGGCGGGGGACCAGGACTGGGACTTCAGGCGGTAATGGGTCAGTACCACATCCGTCAGGGTTTCATTCCCGACAAAATGATAGTCCAGCGGAGCATTCGCCAGCTCGGCACGATAGCATGGGATCACCGCACTAAAGCCGTCGGCGGGATTATCGCAGCCTGGCGCGACAGGCTGGGCAAAGGCAGCGGTGGTGCACAACAGCAGCGCGGCCGGGGCGGCCAGCGGCAGGGTATGTTTTATAACAGGCATAATAATGTCCCTTTTCAGGTCAGGTAGTGACTCATTTTCAGGAGTCTCACTCTGGCTAAAAAAGGGACAGCGGAGAACCTTAACCTTATTATTTAAGGAGTTTTAATGCGGCTCAACCACGTTTTAAGGGGTTTATCAGCCCCTCCAGGCCTTCGATCTTAATCGCCAGCGTCAGCTGCATCAGCTCACCCAGGTGCCCTTGCGGGAACTCATCCTTGCGGGCAAACCACAGCAGATACTCCTCCGGCAGGTCGATCAGCACCCGTCCTTTGTATTTACCGAACGGCATCGGCGTATTGGCGATCTCCAGCAGGTGCTGCCTTTCCATCTTACTCTCCCAGCAGGCGGACCATCTCCGCTTCGTCAATCACCGCAATGCCCAGCTCCTGCGCTTTCGCCAGCTTGGAGCCGGCGGCTTCACCGGCGATCAGCAGATCGGTCTTTTTCGAGACGCTGCCGCTGACCTTAGCACCCAGCGCCACCAGCCGGTCTTTGGCTTCATCACGTGACAGGATGCTCAGTGAACCGGTCAGCACCACGGTTTTACCGGCGAACGGGCTGTCGATCTCCTCCGGCCTCACAACCACCACGTCCGGCCAGACGACGCCCTTCTCAATCAGCAGGCGGATCACCTCGCGGTTGCTCTCCTCATCGAAGAAGTTACGCACGTGGCTGGCGACCACGCTGCCGACGTCCGGCACCGCGATCAGCGCTTCCAGATCGGCCGCCATCAGCGCGTCCAGCGTGCCAAAATGCGCGGCGAGGTTGGCGGCGGTCGCTTCACCGACTTCGCTGATGCCCAGCGCGTAGAGGAACCGCGCCAGCGTGGTCTGCTTCGCCTTCTGCAAGGCATCAACCACGTTTTGCGCCGACTTTGGCCCCATACGATCCAGCCCGGTCAGTTTCCCCGCCGTCAGGTCGAACAGATCGGCCGGATTTTTGACGTACTCTTTATCCACCAGCTGATCGATGATCTTCTCGCCCATGCCGTCGATATCCATCGCGCGACGCGAAACGAAGTGTTTTAAGGCGCCTTTACGCTGTGCGCCGCAGATCAGGCCGCCGGTGCAGCGGGCGATCACTTCACCTTCGACGCGCTCAACGTCCGAGCCGCATACCGGGCAGTGGCGAGGAAAAACGACCTTACGCGCATCAGCGGCCGATTCCACCACGCTGACCACTTTTGGGATCACGTCGCCGGCGCGGCGGATCATCACCCGATCGCCGATCTTCAGCCCCAGCCGTTCAATTTCATCGGCGTTATGCAGCGTGGCGTTGCTAACCATCACCCCGGCCACCAGCACCGGCTCCAGCCGGGCAACCGGCGTGATCGCCCCGGTGCGCCCGACCTGGAACTCCACGTCACGCACGGTGGTCAGCTGCTCCTGCGCCGGGAACTTGAAGGCCACCGCCCAGCGCGGCGCGCGGGCAACAAAGCCCAGCTGCTCCTGCAGATCCTGCGAATCCACCTTGATCACCACGCCATCAATATCAAAGCCCAGCGTCGGCCGGTCGGCTTCCACCTGCTGATAGAACGCCAGCACCTCCTGCGCCGTATGGCACAGGCGCACCCGGTCGCTGACCGGCAGGCCCCAGGCCTGCAGCTGCTGCAGGCGCGCCAGGTGGCTGCGCGGCAGCTCGCCGCCGTCCACCACGCCCACGCCGTAGCAGAAGAAGGTCAGCGGGCGTTTGGCGGTAATGCGCGGGTCCAGCTGGCGCAGCGAGCCGGCCGCCGCGTTGCGCGGGTTGGCAAACACCTTACTGCCGGTGCGCCGCGCCTCGTCGTTCATCTTCTCAAAGCCGTCCTGCGGCATAAACACCTCGCCGCGCACCTCCAGCCGCGCCGGGATATGCTCCCCGCGCAGCACCAGGGGGATGGCGCGGATGGTGCGCACGTTGCTGGTGATATCTTCACCGGTGGTGCCGTCGCCGCGCGTGGCGGCGCGCACCAGCAGGCCGTTTTCATACAGCAGGCTGACCGCCAGGCCATCCAGCTTCAGCTCGCAGCAGAAGGTGACCTCATCGCTGCTTTTCAGCCGGTCCTGTACGCGTTTGTTAAAGGCGAGATAGCTCTCTTCATCGAAGGCATTGTCCAGCGAAAGCATCGGCACCTCATGCCGCACCTGGCCAAACGCCGCCAGCGGGGCCGCACCGACGCGCTGGGTCGGGGAGTCCGGCGTGATCAGCTCAGGGTGCTCAGCTTCCAGCGCGCGCAGTTCACCGAGCAGCCGGTCATACTCGGCGTCCGGCACCTCCGGCGCGTCAAGCACGTGATACTGGTACTCGTGGTGGCGCAGCAGGGTGCGTAAATGGGTTAGTTGGTCGTGTACGGATTGCATAGCGGCACCATCAGAGATAAAAAACCCCCGGCGGGCGGGGGTTCAGAAAACGGGTCGGTGAGTGAAACCTTAGTGACTGTTGGCGTCAATCACGTCGCGAATGCGCGACTTGTAGGTTTCCAGCTTTTGCGGCGTCATCATCCGGCGGTCGTCATCCAGCACCACGCCGCCGACGTCGTCGGCGATACGCTGGGCAGACTGAAGCATCAGCTTGAAGTTCTGATGCGCATCACCGTAAGAGGGCACCATCATAAAGATTGATACGCCAGGGGTGGTAAAGTCCGACATGTTATCCGGGTTAAAGGAGCCGGGCTTAACCATATTCGCCAGGCTGAACAGCACCGGGCCACTGCCCGCCGGGTTCAGGTGACGATGGAAAATATTCATTTCGCCAAACTGGAAGCCGGCCTGCAGCACACCTTGCAGCAGCGCTTCGCCGCTGATGGTGCTACCGGCGTGGGCGGTAACGTGCAGCACCAGCACCGTCTCTTTACGGCGCGCCTCTTCACGTGGCGAGGATGCGGCAGGCTGTGCCGGCTGCGCATGTGGCTCGTGGCGCGGCGCGCTGGCCTCAACCCGCGGCGCCGCCGGCGCATGCGTCGGCTGAGCAGCAGCCGGGGCATGTGGCACCACCCCAGGCTGATGGTGAGGCTGATGCGGCGCTGTTACCGGCGCTGGCGCGTGCGGCTGAGGTGCAGCCGTATGAGGCTGAACCGGAGCAGCGGCGTGCGGCTGAGGTGCAGCCGTGTGAGGCTGAACCGGAGCAGCGGCGTGCGGCTGAGGTGCAGCCGTGTGAGGCTGAACCGGAGCAGCGGCGTGCGGCTGGGGTACGGCGTGAGCCGGCTCACGCGCCGGGGCGTAATGTGGCTCCTGCGGGTCGGCATAGCGCGCTTCAGGGCGCGGCGTACCGAACAACGGATCGGATTCCGCTGCAGGCGCTGGCGGCGCATAATGGGCCGTTTCCTGACGAATTTCAGGCTGACGCGGTGGCTCATCCCCGGCGTTAAATCCGCTGAGCGACGGTTCTGACGGCTCCGGCTGGCTGCGATGCACGCGCACCTCACCAACGCCTTCGTGGTCATCCTCGAAAGACTCTTCTGGTTCCTGCTTTAAGCGCTTGTGCGGGCGATCGCGAAATACCGATGAGCGCTCTTTACGGCTGGTCCACAGACCGTGCAGTAACAGCGCTATGATTGCGATCGCGCCAACAACGATTAATATCAGACGCAAATCCTGCATCATTGTATTCTCTGTTGTTCCAATACCTTGCCACCGCGGCAAACTTTACCCTCTAACTGTATTTGCCAGCGTACACAAGTGCAAGTCTGTGCAGTATTTTCTGACAAATATCTCATTAATCGGGCGTTTTATCGCTGTTTTTTCAGCCAGCGCCGTCCTGTAAAGCGGAAAAAGCTGAGTTATGATAGCGAATCATTGACCGTTCACAGGAGTAACGCCGTTCATGGCACGTCCAAATAGCGATCCGGATCATAGCGGAATCCATTATTTCACCGAAGGCTGGCGGCTGATTACGCTGCCCGGTATTCGCCGATTTGTCATCATGCCGCTGCTGGTTAACATCCTGCTGATGGGTGGCGCGTTTATCTGGCTGTTCCGTCGCCTGGGCCAGTGGATGCCTGACCTGATGGCGCGGGTGCCGGACTGGTTGCAGTGGTTGAGCTATCTGCTGTGGCCACTGGTGGTGCTGTCTATCATTTTAGTCTTTAGTTACTTTTTCTCCACCGTAGCTAACTGGATTGCGGCACCTTTTTGCGGGCTGCTGGCGGAACAGCTGGAAGCACGGCTTACCGGCGAGGCGCTGCCGGACGGCGGCTGGGCCGGGATGGTGAAAGATATTCCCCGCATTATGAAACGCGAATGGCAGAAGCTGGCCTATTACCTGCCGCGGGCGCTGGTGTTACTGCTGCTCTATTTTGTCCCGGGATTTGGCCAGATCGTTGCCCCGGTGCTGTGGTTTCTGTTCAGCGCATGGATGCTGGCGATCCAGTATGGCGACTACCCGTTTGACAACCATAAGGTGAGTTTCCCGCAGATGCGGGCCGCGCTGCGCCAGCATAAAGCGGTGAACATGCAGTTTGGCGCGCTGGTCAGCCTGTTTACCCTGGTGCCGGTGCTGAACCTGGTGATTATGCCGGTTGCCGTCTGCGGTGCCACGGCGCTGTGGGTGGATCGCTATCGCTCGCAGCTGGCCAGCAGCGCTTCGGGCCGTTAACCTCCCCCCTTCTCACGACGCCAGCGGTTGATCTACCGGCATCATCACCACCTTTTGCGGTTCAGGGCAAAAATGGTGGTGATGGTGCCCACCTCTTAGTCCGCCCGCGCTTATACCTTTTCTTCAGGGCTTATTTCAGCAGAACATATATATATACGATTTCTTCACTTCCTTGAGAAATTGAACAAGGTATGCTCTAGGTCGTTCCCAATATTTCATACAGTTAAGGACAGGCTATGAGTAAGATCTATGAAGACAATTCTTTAACAATCGGTCATACGCCGCTGGTTCGACTGAACCGCATCGGTAATGGACGCATTCTGGCTAAAGTGGAGTCGCGTAACCCTAGCTTCAGCGTCAAATGCCGTATCGGTGCCAATATGATTTGGGACGCGGAAAAACGCGGCATCCTGAAGCCGGGTATCGAACTGGTTGAACCGACCAGCGGTAACACCGGTATTGCTCTCGCCTACGTGGCCGCGGCGCGCGGATATAAACTGACGCTGACCATGCCGGAAACCATGAGCGTCGAGCGCCGCAAGCTGCTGAAGGCGCTGGGTGCCAACCTGGTGTTGACCGAAGGTGCTAAAGGCATGAAAGGCGCCATCGCCAAAGCGGAAGAGATTGTCGCCGGCGATCCGAACAAATACGTGCTGCTGCAGCAGTTCAGCAACCCGGCCAACCCGGCGATCCATGAACAGACCACCGGCCCTGAAATCTGGGAAGATACCGAAGGCGAAGTGGACGTGTTTATCGCCGGCGTCGGCACCGGCGGCACCCTGACCGGGGTCAGCCGTTACATCAAGAATACCAAAGGCAAAAAAGCGCTGATCTCCGTGGCGGTTGAGCCAACCGACTCACCGGTGATCGCCCAGGCGCTGGCCGGCGACGAAATTAAACCGGGCCCGCACAAAATTCAGGGCATCGGTGCCGGTTTTATCCCGGGTAACCTCGATCTGAACCTGGTTGACCGCGTAGTGGCGATCTCTAATGAAGACGCTATCGCTACCGCCCGCCGTCTGATGGAAGAGGAAGGCATTCTGGCCGGTATCTCTTCCGGTGCCGCCGTAGCTGCCGCACTGAAACTGCAGGAAGAAGAGGCTTTTGCTGGCAAAAACATCGTGGTGATTCTGCCCTCTTCCGGTGAGCGTTACCTCTCTACCGCACTGTTTGCCGACCTGTTCACTGAAAAAGAACTTCAGTAAGCCCAATACCGCCATCTGCACAAAAAAGCACCCATTTGGGTGCTTTTTTGTGGCATACGTCAAAGTTTTGCCACGTTACAGATTGCTTTTACCCTCGGGTGTCTGGTATTTAAGCTGGCAATTATTTCGATCCGTAAAATTAATCGTAGCGTGACATGGATCGGGCTGAATCGATTTACTGATTTGGCGCATTACGGCAAAGCGCGGCATAATGTAAAGTGGAAAAACGGTGGCGAGTCCGTGATTTTCTCCCGTTTTGATTCCTGCTTACCCGCGTCTTTTTGCAACGTTATTGCCGGACGCTCACCCATACAGGCCAGAGCCTCGTTAACCCGGAGCTTTGGACTTACAACACCAAACCTAATTAGTTGGGGAAACACCATGTTCCAGCAAGAAGTGACCATTACCGCACCAAACGGCCTGCACACCCGCCCTGCTGCTCAGTTCGTTAAAGAAGCGAAAGCCTTTGCGTCTGAAATCACCGTGACCTCTAACGGCAAATCCGCCAGCGCGAAAAGCCTGTTCAAGCTGCAGACCCTGGGTCTGACTCAGGGCACCGTGGTGACCCTGTCTGCTGAAGGCGAAGACGAGCAGAAAGCCGTTGAGCACCTGGTTAAACTGATGGCAGAGCTCGAGTAATCAGACCGCTTTCAGCTCGTGAGCCGCAGCGTTGTGGCGCAGAGTGCAGTTTTCTTGATCGCGGACAGCCTGTCCGCGATGTTATTTGCGTACTCTGACGCGGATACCTAATAAAACGGCGCTCAGGCCAGTACGCTGACTGGATAAACTGATGCAGTCATCCTGCGCACAGCGCCGGTGATAATCTAAGACAGAATAGGTAAGGTTATGATTTCAGGCATTTTAGCATCACCGGGTATCGCTTTCGGCAAAGCGCTTTTGCTGAAAGAAGATGAGATTGTTATTAACCGGAAAAAGATTTCTGCTGACCAGGTTGAGCAGGAAGTTCAGCGTTTTCTTGACGGTCGTGGCAAGGCTGCCGTGCAGCTGGAAGCGATCCGCATTAAAGCCGGGGAAACCTTAGGCGAAGAGAAAGCGGCCATCTTCGAAGGGCACATCATGCTGCTGGAAGATGAAGAACTTGAGCAGGAAATCATTGCCCTGATCAAAGACGATCACGCCTCTGCCGATGCGGCTGCCTTTTCTGTTATTGATGGCCAGGCGAAAGCGCTGGAAGAGCTGGACGATGAATACCTGAAGGAGCGCGCGGCGGACGTGCGTGATATCGGTAAACGTCTGCTGCAGAACATTCTCGGCCTGCACATCGTTGACCTCAGCGCGATTCAGGAAGAAGTCCTGCTGATTGCCCACGATCTGACCCCGTCAGAAACCGCACAGCTGAACCTGAACAAGGTGCTGGGCTTTATCACCGACATCGGTGGCCGTACGTCGCACACCTCGATCATGGCTCGCTCTCTCGAGCTGCCGGCAATCGTCGGTACCGGCAACGTGACCAGCGTGATCAACAACGGTGACTACATCATTCTGGATGGCGTAAACAACGAAGTTTACGTTAACCCGACCAGCGAGAAAATCGACGAACTGAAAGCGGTTGCCAATCAGTATTTGTCTGAAAAGAACGAGCTGGCCAAACTGAAAGACCTGCCGGCCATTACGCTGGACGGCCATCAGGTAGAAGTGTGCGCTAACATTGGCACCGTGCGCGACGTCGCCGGCGCAGAGCGTAATGGCGCAGAAGGCGTGGGCCTGTACCGTACCGAGTTCCTGTTTATGGACCGCGACGCCCTGCCAACCGAAGACGAGCAGTTCCAGGCGTACAAAGCCGTGGCTGAAGCCGTGGGTGCGCAGGCGGTGATCGTGCGTACCATGGATATTGGCGGCGACAAAGACCTGCCGTACATGAACCTGCCGAAAGAGGACAACCCGTTCCTCGGCTGGCGCGCCATCCGTATCGCGATGGATCGTACCGAAATTCTGCATGCGCAGCTGCGCGCCATCCTGCGCGCCAGCGCCTTTGGCAAGCTGCGTATCATGTTCCCGATGGTGATTTCCGTTGAGGAAGTGCGTTTCCTGAAAGCAGAGCTGGAACAGCTGAAAGTGCAACTGCGTGCGGAAGGCAAAGCCTTCGACGAGAGCATTGAAGTCGGCATCATGGTCGAAACACCTGCTTCAGCCGTGATCGCCCATCACCTGGCTAAGGAAGTTGATTTCTTTAGTATTGGGACAAACGACCTGACGCAGTATACTCTGGCAGTGGATCGCGGTAACGATCTGATCTCCCATCTCTACAACCCAATGTCACCATCCGTACTGACGCTGATTAAGCAGGTTATTGATGCTTCGCATGCGGAAGGTAAATGGACCGGCATGTGTGGTGAGCTGGCAGGCGATGAACGTGCTACACTACTGTTATTGGGAATGGGGCTGGATGAGTTCAGCATGAGTGCCATTTCTATCCCAGGCATCAAGAAAATTATTCGTAATACGAATTTCGAAGATGCTAAGGCATTAGCAGAGCAGGCGCTGGCTCAA
This sequence comes from Erwinia sp. B116, assembly GCF_002865965.1. Classification (NCBI taxonomy): domain Bacteria; kingdom Pseudomonadati; phylum Pseudomonadota; class Gammaproteobacteria; order Enterobacterales; family Erwiniaceae; genus Erwinia; species Erwinia sp. B116. The sequence continues at coordinate 113,883 of NZ_JRZZ01000002.1, read as the reverse complement.
CCGACCGCGGATGAGCTGATGCAGCTGGTTAACAAGTTCATTGAAGAAAAAACACTCTGCTAAGGCCCGGAGACGCTGGCCCAATATGACTGCTTAGGAGAAAAACATGGGTTTGTTTTCAAAACTTTTTGGCGATAAGTCGGATTCCGCATCTGGTGCCATTGAGATCGTAGCGCCGCTGTCTGGTGAAATCGTCAACATCGAAGACGTGCCGGACGTGGTGTTTGCGGAGAAGATTGTTGGCGACGGCATCGCTATCAAACCATCTGGCAATAAAATGGTTGCGCCGGTTGATGGCACCATCGGTAAAATTTTCGAAACCAATCATGCGTTTTCCATCGAGTCTGACAGCGGCATTGAGCTGTTTGTCCACTTTGGTATCGACACGGTTGAGCTGAAGGGCGAAGGCTTTAAGCGCATCGCTGAAGAAGGTCAGAAAGTGAAGAAAGGTGACGTAGTCATCGAATTCGATCTGGCACTTCTGGAAGAGAAAGCGAAATCTACCCTGACGCCTGTCGTGATCTCTAACATGGATGAGATCAAAGAGCTGGTCAAACTGACGGGTAGCGTCACCGTAGGTGAAACGCCGGTTATCCGCATCAAAAAGTAATCTGATGCGTCATAGAAAGCCCTCTGGCCAGCCGGTCAGAGGGCTTTTTTTATGGCTCAAATGAGAGCGCTTCACGCAGGTTATCGGGGACAGCGTCGCTGTCGGTCACCCGCAGCAGATCCTCCAGCAACGCCAGGTGGCTATGCAGCAGCACCTGAGCCTGCTCCTGCTCCCCTGCCCTGAGCGCGCTGATAATCGCGGCGTGCTCATCCGACTGACAGCAGGGTGAGGCGTTACGCTGATAGAGCGAGACGATTAGCGCGCTGCGCACCATCAGGCTGGTCAGCATCTCATCCAGCACCCGGTTATCTGCTATACGGGCCAGTAGCAGATGAAATGCACTCAGCAGCCTGACCACCTCACGGCGATCGCCGCTGGCAATCGCCTGTTGTTCAGCCTGCATATGTCTGTCGATCGCCGCCTGGTGACGCTGCATTTTTTCAACGGTGATCTCCGCCAACAGCGCGCGCTCAAGCGCATGCCGCGCGCTGAACACTTCCCGCGCCTCACGCGCGCCGGGCTTTGCCACCCGCGCGCCGCGGTTGGGGGAAATCGTCACCACGTGCTGTAAGGCCAGCCGCTGCAGCGCAGCCTGAACGTGATTGCGGTTAGCCGCCAGCGCGTCAACAATCTGCGCCTCGACCAGCCGCGTTCCGGGCGCAATGCGCTGTTCGGCAATCGCCCGTGAAAGCGCATCGATAATGCGCTGTACTTCCTGCTGCCTGGCACTGATGACCCGAGTGCTCATCGCGCTCCCCCTCCAGGTAAAAATTAAAAACGGGCGATCCGGCCCTCAAATAACCCAGTGTGGCAAACGTATGGTGAGCTCCAGCCCACCATCACGGGCGTTAACGGCCTTCACTTCACCCTGATGTGCCAGCACCACTTTACGCACGATCGATAACCCGAGGCCATAGCCTTTGCCTGAAAGTGGTGAATTAACGCGCACAAAGGGATCAAAAATACTGGAAAGCTTTTCGGCGTCAACGCCCGGCCCGCGGTCGCGCACGGTAATACTCAGCCAGTGATGATCGCGCCGCAGGTCGATAGTGACCTGCTGCCCCTGCAGCGAGAAACGCAGCGCGTTGCGTACCACGTTTTCCACCGCCGAGCGGATCAGATTGGCATCGCCCTTCACCGTGTAATCCTGCTGCTGATCGGCGTGCAGCAGCACCTCCACGCCCGGGATCTGCGCCTCGTAGCGGGCGTCGTTGGCCACCGCCTCCAGCAGCCCCAGCAGGTCGAAATACTGCTCATCAGGCAGCTTCTGGTGTTCGGCGCGCGACAGCGACAGCAGTTCGCCGATCATTTTATCCAGCCGCCGCGCCTCTTCATCGATGCGGTCCAGCGAGGCCTCCACCGAGGCCGGGGTCTGACGCGCCAGGCCGGTGGCCAGCTGCAGCCGGGCCAGCGGCGAGCGCAGTTCGTGGGAGACGTCGTGCAGCAGCTCTTCGCGGGCGCTGACCAGCACCGACAGGCGTTCAACCATTGCGTCGAAGTCGGCGGCCACCACCGACAGCTCATCGTGGCGACGGCGCATGGCCGGAAAAAGCCGCACCGAAAGATCGCCTTTCGAGATGCGCGCAAAACCTTCGCTCAGCTGACGCATCGGCCGGGTCAGGTTCCACGCCAGCAGCAGGCTGAACAGCAGGCCGCAGCCGCCGCCGGCGATAAACAGCGGCAGCGGCATATTGAGAATGTCGCCGTGCCGCCGCTCCTGACGCTCATCCTCACGCAGACTGGCAACGTCATAGCTCAGCTGCCACTGCTGGCCCTGCGCATCAGTGACCCGCTCAGTCAGCCGGGCAGGAAACTCACCCGCCGGCGGGCCGCTGGGCTCTGCGGCGTCCTCCGCCGCTGTCGATTGCGGATCGCGGCGTGGCGAACCTTCACCGGTGGTTAAGGGGGGTGGAGAAGCGGCCCCGGCGGCAGGCGATCGGTGAATGGCAGACGCCGACGCCCCTGCGCTGGTGGACGGATCGGGCGATGCACTGCCCAGCGGCCGTACCGAAAAGAAGCGGCGCTCGTCCTGGGTCCAGTCGGCGATCGTCGCCTGCAGCGCGTTCAGGCCGCCGTACTGCAGCACCGAGGCCGCAGAGGTCATCTGCAGTTCGGCGATGCGCCGGGCGGCCTGCATCTCCGGCGGCTCGTGATGTTTGTTGCCGTAAAAGTTAAAGCTCAGCCACATAATCTGGCTGATGCCGATAAAGGTTAACCAGAAGCCGAGGAGAATTTTCCAGAACAGAATGCCGCGGAAGCGAGACTTCATCGGATACGGTAGCCGATACTGCGCACCGTTTCGATATTGACAGTCTCCCGGGTCAGGGCCGACAGCTTCTGACGGATATTGCTGATATGCACGTCGACGCTGCGATCGTAGGCTTCGCGCGGCCGTCCCAGCCCTTTTTCCGACAGCTCATCCTTCGACACCACCCGATCCGGCGAACGCAGCAGCAGGTCCAGCAGGTTAAATTCGGAGGCGGTCAGGTCGAACGGAACATTTTTCCACTCGCTGGTGCGGGTAGCCGGATTGAGGGTCAGATCGCCCCAGCCGATGACGTCTTTGTTCTCCACCACCGCCGGCTGCTCTTCCACCCGGCGCAGCACCGCGCGCAGGCGGGCGACCAGTTCACGCGGATAGCAGGGCTTTGGCACGTAGTCATCCGCGCCCATCTCCAGGCCGATCACCCGGTCAATGTTGTCACCTTTGGCGGTCAGCATAATCACCGGCAGGCGGCTGTTCTGACGCACCTGGCGCAGCACGTCGATGCCGCTCATATCCGGCAGCATGATGTCGAGGATCATGGCGTTAAAGTCGCCGGACAGCGCGCCCGCGACGCCGGCTTTGCCGGTCAGCACCAGCTGGGCGTCAAAACCTTCGGCAATCAGGTACTGGCTGAGCATGGTGCCCAGTTCAAGGTCGTCATCGACCAGTAAAATTTTCATACGGGATCTCTCAGTGGTATCGCCGCTATTTTCACCTGGCAAGGGTGAAGACGCAGCCGCTTTTACCCAATCCTTACAGTTAGCACAGGATCGGGGGCCGGTGTTATCCCCGTTTGAGCCACACCGGCACAAATAATTCCACGCTCAGCGAGAAATAAACCGCTTGCGGCTCAGTAGACGCCGGTTGAGAGATAGCGATCGCCGCGATCGCAGATAATCGCAACCACCACGCTGCCCGGCTGTTCAGCCGCGATACGCAGCGCGCCGGCCACCGCACCGCCGGAGCTGACGCCGCAGAATACCCCTTCCTGACGCGCCAGTTGCCGCATGGTCTGTTCTGCCTCCTGCTGCGACATATCCAGCACGCGGTCAACCAGCTCCGGACGGTAGATCCCCGGCAGGTAGGCGGCCGGCCAGCGACGGATGCCGGGAATGCTGCTGCCTTCGGCAGGCTGCAGGCCAACCACCTGCACCTCGGGGCTTTGCTCTTTCAGGAAACGGCCAACGCCGCTGATGGTGCCGGTGGTGCCCATGCTGGAGACAAAATGGCTGATGCGCCCGGCGGTCTGCTGCCAGATTTCCGGCCCGGTGGTCAGATAGTGGCCAAGCGGGTTATCCGGGTTATTAAACTGATCCAGCACCTTACCCTCGCCGCGCGCTGCCATCTCCAGCGCCAGGTCACGCGCCCCTTCCATTCCCTGTTCACGGCTGACCAGGATTAGCTCCGCACCGTAGGCGCGCATCGCCGCCTGCCGCTCAACGCTCATGTTGTCCGGCATCAGCAGCTTGAGCGCGTAGCCTTTCATGGCGGCGATCATCGCCAGCGCTATGCCGGTGTTGCCGCTGGTGGCCTCAATCAGCACGTCACCCGGACGGATCTCATCGCGGGATTCGGCCTGCTGGATCATCGACAGCGCCGCGCGATCTTTCACCGATCCCGCCGGGTTGTTGCCTTCCAGCTTCAGCCAGATCTCACTGCCGTTGTCAGGCCCAAGCCGCTGCAGGCGGATCAGCGGCGTATTGCCGATAGTTTGTTCAAGTGTGGTCACAGTCGCATCCCGTACGCCGAAAACAACAGGGGCTGGAATTATCCAGCCCCTGTTTATAAGCCCATCAAAATATCAGGCGCTTTGCGCGAAGGCAACCGCGCGCAGCGCGGTATCACCCTGATAGAGACGCGCCTGCGCCAGGCCAACAAACAGGCGCTCGCCGCGCAGCGGCGAGGTCTGCTCTCCCTCCAGCACCACGGTGATCGGTTCGCTGCTCCAGCCGTCCGGCTGCACCACCAGCTGCCAGTAGTGGCCGCGCGGGCTGATCTCCAGCACCTTCACCGGCAGCGGTGACTCCAGGCTGCTCTGACGGCTGACGCTGATTTCCCACGGACGCAGAAACAGCTCCACCGCCCCCTGGTGCGCCGGCGTGTAGCCCAGCGGCCAGTGGTGCGCACCTACGTGGAAATGAGAACCGTGCACTTCGCCGTCAAAACGGTTTACTTCGCCAAGGAACTCCAGCACAAAACGGGTCGCCGGGTCGCGCCACACCTCTTCCGGCGTGCCGACCTGTTCAATGTTGCCCTGGCTCATCACCACCACCCGATCGGCCACTTCCATCGCCTCTTCCTGATCGTGGGTGACGAACACGCTGGTGAACTTCAGCTCTTCGTGCAGCTGACGCAGCCAGCGGCGCAGCTCTTTACGCACCTGGGCATCCAGCGCGCCGAACGGCTCATCCAGCAGCAGGATCTGCGGCTCCACCGCCAGCGCACGGGCCAGCGCCACACGCTGCTTCTGGCCGCCGGAGAGCTGTGACGGAAAGCGGTTTGCCAGATGAGCCAGCTGAACCATCTCCAGCAGGCGGGTCACCTTCTGCTTAATCTCAGCCGTCGACGGGCGTTCGCGGCGCGGCAGCACGGTCAGACCAAAGGCGATGTTGTCGAACACCGTCATATGGCGGAACAGCGCATAGTGCTGGAACACAAACCCCACCTGACGGTCGCGGGCGTGTACCCGGCTGACGTCCTTACCGTGGAAGCTCAGGCGACCGCTGTTCTGGTTCTCCAGCCCGGCGATAATGCGCAGCAGCGTGGTCTTGCCGGATCCGGACGGCCCGAGCAGCGCCACCATCTGGCCGGAAGGGATATCCAGCGAAATATCGTTCAGGACTTTCGTCTTGCCGAAGGATTTGTTGATGCTACCAATCTCAATGCTCATGATTCCCCTCCTGTTGCAAACGCTTCTGCTGGCTCTCTAATCGCCACTGCACCGCGCTCTTTAAAAACAGCGTCACTATCGCCATCAGGGTCAACAGCGCCGCGGCGGTAAACGCGCCGACGGTGTTGTAATCCTGATGCAGTAATTCAACCTGTAACGGCAGCGTGTAGGTTTCCCCGCGCACCGATCCGGATACCACCGACACCGCACCAAACTCGCCGATGGCGCGGGCGTTGGTCAGCACCACGCCGTACAGCAGCGCCCAGCGGATGTTCGGCAGGGTCACGCGCCAGAACATCTTCCAGCCGGACGCGCCCAGCAGCACCGCCGCTTCATCTTCGTGACTGCCCTGGCTGAGCATCACCGGCACCAGCTCACGCACCACGAACGGACAGGTGACGAAAATGGTGACCAGCGCCATCCCCTGCCAGGAGAACATCAGCTGGATATTGTGCGCATCCAGCCAGCCGCCTGCCGGACCATTAACGCCCCAGAACAACAGGTACATCAGCCCGGCCACCACCGGCGACACGGCAAACGGAATATCAAACAGCGTTAACAGCAGCTGGCGACCAGGGAAGGTGAAACGCGTCACCAGCCAGGCCAGCAGCGTACCGAATACCAGGTTAACCGGCACGGCCACCAGCGCAATCAGCACGGTCAGCCAGATCGAGTGCAGCATGTCGCTGTCCTGCAGGTTGCTGAACGTCGCCAGCAGCCCTTCAGAAAAGGCGGCGGCGAAGATCGCTACCAGCGGCACCACCAGCAGGAAAATAGAGATCAGCATGCCCAGGCCAATCAGGATCCATTTGCCCCACGGCAGCGGGGCGCGTCCGGCCTGTTTCAAATCGGTTACCTCTGCCATCAGTGACCTCCGATACGGCGGCCAAAGCGGCTCTGCAGGGTGTTAATCGCGAACAGCAGCAGCAGCGACGCGGCAAGGATCACCGAGGCGATGGCGCTGGCCGCCGGGTAGTCAAACTCCTGCAGACGTACGAAAATCATCAGCGAGGTGACTTCGGTTTTCCAGGCGATATTGCCAGCGATAAAAATCACCGCGCCAAACTCGCCGAGGCTGCGGGTAAAGGATAAGGCGGTGCCGGCCAGCAGCGCGGGTGCCACTTCAGGCAACACCACGCGGCGGAAGCTCTGCCACGGGCTGGCACCGAGGGTTTCAGCCGCCTCTTCATACTCCGGCCCCAGCTCTTCCAGCACCGGCTGAACGGTACGCACCACAAAGGGAATGCTGGTAAAGGCCATCGCCACCGCGATGCCCAGCCAGGTGTAAGAAACCTTAATACCAAACTGCGCCAGCCACTCACCGTACCAGCCGTTCACGGCGAAGATGCCCGACAGCGTCAGGCCGGCCACCGCGGTCGGCAGCGCAAACGGCAGGTCCATCAGGCCATCCAGCAGCGCGCGGCCAGGGAAACGGTAGCGGGTGAGGATCCACGCCATCAGCATGCCAAACAGCGCGTTGAAGATTGAGGCCACGCCCGCCGCCAGCAGCGTTACCTCATAGGCGGCCACCACCTGCGGGTTGGTGACTACCTCCCAGTACTGCGCCAGCGTCATCTGCGACAGCTGCATCAGCAGCGCGCTGATCGGCAGCAGCAGGATCAGGCAGGTGAAAAACAGGCTGCTGCCGAGGCTCAGTCCAAAGCCGGGCAGCACGCGCTTACTCGTGTTTGCAAACATCAATTAACGCCCCGCCGCCAGCAGCTTGTCCAGCTCGCCACCGCTGACGAAGTGGGTTTTCATCACCTGCTCCCAGCTGCCGAACGCGTCTTCAACCCGGAACAGGTCGGTCTGCGGGAAACGGGCTTTCTGCTCGGCCATCAGCTGCGGGTTGTTCACGCGGTAATAGTACTGGGTGATAATCTGCTGTGCCGCCGGGGTGTAGAGGTAGTTCAGGTAGGCTTTCGCCGCCTCGGTGGTGCCGTTGGCCTCAGTATTTTTGTCGACCCACGCCACCGGGAATTCCGCCAGAATATTGGTTTTCGGCACGATTACTTCGTAACCGTCTTTCTCATACTGGTTACGGATGTTGTTCACTTCCGACTCAAAGCTGATCAGCACGTCACCCAGCCCGCGCTCCACGAAGGTGGTGGTGGCACCACGGCCGCCGGTATCAAACACCTGCACGTTTTTCAGGAAGCGGGTCATAAACTGTTGGGTTTTTGCCGCATCTTTGCCGTCGGCTTTATCCGCCGCGCCCCAGGCCGCCAGGTAGGTATAACGGGCGTTACCGGAGGTTTTTGGGTTCGGGAAGATCAGCTTCACGTCATCACGCACCAGATCGTTCCAGTCGTGAATGTTTTTCGGGTTGCCCTTGCGCACCAGGAACGCCATGGTCGAATAGAACGGCGAGCTGGCGTTCGGCAGGCGCTGCTGCCAGTCGGCCGGGATCAGCTGGCCTTTGTCGTGCAGGATCTGCACGTCGGTCACCTGGTTATAGGTGACCACGTCGGCTTTCAGCCCCTGCAAAATCGCCAGCGCCTGCTTTGAAGAGCCGGCGTGCGACTGACGGATGGTCAGGGTGTCGCCAGGGTGCTGCTCCGCCCACTGTTTTTCAAACGGCGTGTTCAGCGCGGCAAACAGCTCGCGTGACACATCGTAAGAGCTGTTAAGCAGCTCGGTCGCGGCGGCAGAACCGGATAAGAAAAGTGCCAGTACGGCGGCGCTGAGCCGTGTTTTAAGCGTCGGTAACGTCATGGTACACCCTGATAAGCTGAACTGGCTCGCGCCCGGAGACGTTCAGTTTATTTATAACCTCACTAAAAGCAGTAGCGGTTTTATATACCGTTTCGTGATTTGGAATGAGAAAACGCTATAAGGGTGTGGAAATGATTATGCGAAGAAGCGCTAAGCCACGGGCTGACTGCTGGCAGCCTCGCCCGCCGGGGCAGGCAGAGGGCAGCTGGGGGGAGCAGAAGCCAGCCGCTTCCTGCACTGCAGGTACTAAGGGCATTCAGGCATTCAGCCGGGCATAGTCCGTTAGCCCGGCGCGGGATGCAAGGAGGTTCAGCCCACGTCTTGCGGAGAGGCCGTAAACGCCGGCTGGTCAAACACGGTGATCGGCGGCAGCGGCTCCCGCCAGACTTCAATTTCCACCCGGCAACTCTGCGCGCTACAGCCCTGCCCCAGCCGCGAGCTGCCGCGATCTTCGGTCAGCACGTTAGGGTTACCGTGTTTGTCGAGCGATCCGGGCTGGCTCGGGTCCAGCGGATCGTACCAGGCACCGGTGGAGATCTGCACCACGCCGCGCAGGATCTGATCGCTGACCTGCGCCCCGGCGAGGATTGCGCCGCGCTGATTAAATACCCGCACCACGCTGCCGTGCGTAATACCACGGGCGGCGGCATCGTCCGGGTGCATCCACAGCGGCTCGCGCCCCTGAATCTTGGTGGCGCGGCTGACGCTGCCGTGGTCGAACTGGCTGTGCAGGCGGGTGCGCGGCTGGCTGGAGAGCAGGTGCAGCGGCCACTGCTGCGCCTGCTGCTGCTGATACTGCGCCTCTTCGTCATCCCACCAGGCGTGGCCCGGGCACTCGCGGTAGCCGAAAGCGGCCACGGTGTCCGAGAACAGCTCGATTTTTCCGGACGGCGTGGAGAGCGGATAGCGCTGCGGATCGGCGCGGAATTCCGCCAGAAACACCTGCGGCTTCGCCGGCGGCGCGTACTCCAGCACTCCCTGCTGCCAGAAATCGTCAAACGGCGGCAGCGTAATCCCCTCCTCCTGGGCGCGCGGCCGCGAATCATCATACAGCTTGCGCAGCCACGCCGCCGGGCTGCGCCCCTCGCTGAACCGTTCGCCGAAACCGAGCCGCTCCGCCAGCCCGCAGAAGATCGCGTAGTCGTCACGCGCTTCCGCCACCGGTGCAATCAGCTGGCGCATGGCAATCATAAAGCCGTCGTGGCCGCCGCTGCCGATGTCCTCGCGCTCCAGAGAAGTGGTCACCGGCAGAATAATGTCCGCGTGGCGCGCCTGCGCCGTCCAGTACTGCTCGTTAACCACCACCGTTTCCGGCTGCCGCCAGGCCTCGACCAGCCGGTTCAGATCCTGATGGTGATGGAAGGCGTTGCCCCCCGCCCAGTAGACCAGGCGGATATCCGGATAGCGCAGCGTCTGGCCGTCAAACGCATACTCGCCGCCGGGGTTGAGCAGCATATCGGACAGCCGCGCCACCGGGATCACGCTGTTGACCTGATTTTTACCGGCGGGCAGCCGCGGGCCGGAGAACACCGCGCGCGCCGCCCCGGCGAGGTTGGTGCAGGCGTAGCCAAAGGCCAGCCCGCCGCCCGGGGTGCCGATCTGGCCGAGCAGCGCGGTCAGCGCCACGGTCGCCCAGTAGGCCTGCTCCCCCTGCCGGGCGCGCTGGATCGACCAGGAGATATTGATCATCGTGCGGCTGGCGGCCATGGTGCGCGCCAGTGCGGTAATGTCACCGGCGTCCAGCCCGGTAATCGCCGCCGCCCACTGCGGCGTTTTCACCACGCCATCGCTCTCGCCCAGCAGATAGGCGCGGAACGGCGCAAAGCCGACGGTGTGGCTGGCGATAAAGCCGTGGTCGACAAGGTCTTCACTGACCAGCACCTGGCACAGCGCCAGCAGCAGGGCGGTATCGGTGCCCGGCTTAATCGCCAGCCACCTGGCGTCCGGCACCGCGCTGAGGTCGTTTTTCACCGGGCTGATGTTGATAAAGCGCACGCCCCGCTGCTGCAGGCGATCCAGCCAGTGTTTCAGCATGTGGTCGTTGGCCGCGCCGCCGTTCACCTGCGCGTTGCGCAGCGGCAGGCCGCCGATGGCGACGAACAGCTGGCACTCGCGCTCCAGTTCCGACCAGTGGGTATGCTGGCGGTGCAGCGGGCTGAGCGGGCCGAGAATGTGCGGCAGCACGCGCTCGCCCGCCGCGCTGCTGTAGGTGTTGGTGCTGGCGGTATAGCCGCCAAAGCCTTTCAGAAAGCGGTGCAGCTGGCTCTGCGCGTGGTGAAAACGGCCGGCGCTGGCCCAGCCGTAGGAGCCGCCGAAGATCGCCTCGTTGCCACAACGCGCCTTTACCGATCGCATCTCCCGCGCCACCAGGTCCAGCGCCACCTCCCAGCTCACCTCAACAAAGGGTTCTTTGCCGCGCCCTTCGCGCGATGCCGGGCCGTGCTGCAGATAGCCGAGGCGCACCGACGGGCGCTTCACGCGGGCCTCACTGGTGACGCCGTCCGCCAGCGACTGCCCGATGCGAGACGGATTTTTATCCCACTCAACCGGTGAGACGCTGGTAATGGTTCCGTTATCGGTGGCGACGCGGTAGGTGCCCCAGTGCATCACGGCAAGGTGGTGTTCGTCTTTCATCTCTGGCTCACAAAAAAGGGAAAATACGGCAATTCGCCATCATAGCGCAGGCGTAAAATGGCTTATATGAATTAATTTCACTTTCGACATGAAGAAAGTCGAATATCCTCGACGGCTGTTTTCCTTTATAACATTTTCAGCTATAAGATAGACGCTTTTGTTATTTCGGGTTGCCGGGCTGAATTGTCATGCTAGCCGTCCACCAGTTTACTACTTACACAGGGTTATAATAACAATGAAACACAACGTAAAACTGTTGCCGGTTGCCGTGGCATTATTATCGCTTGCCTCCGCCGCCACTTACGCCGCTGACGCCCCGTCCCTGCAGGGTAAAACCATCGGTATTGCCGTGGTCGGCACCCAGCACTTCTGGGATCGTGAAGCCTATAAAGGCGCCACCGAAGAGGTGGAGAAGCTTGGCGGCAAGGTGGTCGGCGTTGACGGCGGCAGAGATAACCAGGTTCACGCCAATAACCACGATATTCTGCTGTCGCGTAAAGTCGATGCGGTGATCAGTATTCTCGGCGACAGCGCCGTTGAACCGAAATTTAAAGCGCTGCGCGCGGCGAATATTCCGGTCTTTACCGTTGACCACGTCTCCGAATATTCCGTGAATAACACCACTTCAGATAACTATACGCTCGGTTCGACCATCGGCCGTTATATGGCGGACGAACTGGGCGGTAAAGGCAACGTGGCGGTATTTAACGCCTTCTCCAATGCCCTGCGGATCTGCGGCATTCGTTACGATCAGTGGAAGTATGTGCTGAAAGACTACCCGGGCATCCATATTATCCAGCCTGAACTGGCCGAGCAGTTTGCCAACTCGCCGGAAGACGCGCGTAAGAAAACCCTCGAGCTGTTAAGCCAGTATCCGAAAGGCAAGCTGGACGCGATCCACGTGGCCTGCTGGGACCAGCCGGCGATCGGTATCGTACAGGCGCTGGAAGAGACCGGCCGTGACAAAGACGTCAAGGTGACCGCCATCGACGCCGGCCCGGAAACGCTGGAGATCATGGCCGAGCCGGGCAGCCCGCTGGTGGCCAACGTCGCCCAGCAGCCGCACCTGATCGGTCAGACCTCGGCGGATAACGTGGCCCGCTACTTCGCCGGCCAGAAGCTGCCAACCCAAACCTTTATCCCGGTGCTGCCGGTGAAGGGTGAAGCGGAAGCGAAGGCCGTCTACAAACAGCTGGGTTACGGTGAGCTGAAGTAGTGAGCGCTGACAACCTGCAAACTACGGCAGCGGCTACCGGTCTGGTGATGGACCAGATCGGTAAACGTTTTGCCGGCGTGGCCGCCTTAACGGCGGTCACGCTGCGTATCGCCCCCGGTGAAATTCATGGCCTGATCGGCGAGAACGGCGCCGGGAAATCCACCCTGATTAAGATCCTCGCCGGCGTATACCAGGCCGACAGCGGCAGCGCCACGCTGGACGGCGTCAGCCTGCCGCTGGGCGACCCGGCCGCCATCGAGGCGCGCGGTATCCGGGTGATCCATCAGGAGCTGAACCTGATCCCGCACTTTACCGTGGCGGAGTCGGTGTTCCTCGGCCAGGAGCTGCGCCGACCGTGGGGCGCGCTGAACCGGCGGGCAATGATCGCCGCCACCGAAGCCTTTTTCCGCGATAACTGGCAGCTGCCGATTAACGCTAACCGCCTGATCCGCGACCTCAGCCTGGCCGAACGCAAGCTGGTGCAGATCGCCCGCGCGCTGATCGACGGCGCGGCCCGGCTGGTGGTGTTTGATGAACCGACCGCCCCGCTGGAAGCCCATGAGGCCAGCCTGGTGACCGGGGCGATCCTGCGCCTGCAGCAGCAGGGCATCGCCATTCTCTATATCTCCCACTATCTCAATGAGATCGCCTCGCTGTGCCACAACGCCACCGTGCTGCGCAACGGCGAGGTGGTCGGCTACCCGGACCGTGAGCTGCTGCAGAACACCGATGCGGTGATCAACATGATGGTCGGCCGCGATATCGCCCAGCTTTACACCCCACGCCAGCCCCGCGCCGCCGCCGTGCAGTCGCCGGTGCTGGAGGTGCGTAACCTGTCCGACGGCCAGCAGCTGGATAACATCAGCTTCGCTATTCAGCCCGGCGAAATCGTCGGCGTGGCCGGGCTGCTCGGTGCCGGGCGCGACCTGCTGGTCGACACGCTCTACGGCCTGAAGCGCGCGCGCCAGGGTGAGATTGTGCTCAACGGCCGCGTGCGGCGCATCCGTTCGCCGCAGCAGGCGATCAAGGCCGGCATGGCGTTAGTGCCGCGCGACCGCCGCCATCAGGGGCTGATCCTGCCCTTCAGCGCCACCGACAACATCAACCTGGCAACGCTGCCGCAGACCGCCACCTTCGGCTGGGAACACCGCGGCCGCGCCCGGCAGAACGCCGAACAGTGGTTTGAACGGCTGAGCATCCGCCCGAATAAACCGGCGCTGCCGGTGCGCCATATGAGCGGCGGCAACCAGCAGAAGGTGATCCTCGCCCGCTGGCTGGGCACCGACGCGCGGCTGTTTATCCTTGATGAACCGACGCTGGGGGTGGACATTGGCGCACGCAGCGACATCTATCTGCGCACCCGCCAGCTGGCCGACCAGGGCCGTTCGGTGCTGGTCTCCTCCAGCGACGCCAGCGAACTGCTCGGCCTGTGCGACCGCATTCTGGTGATGTGGCGCGGGGCGCTGGTGGCGAATATTCCCACGCAGGGGCTCACTCTCGATGCTCTGCTGATAGCGATTAACGGCGGGCAGGAACAGGCACTATGAGTAATCTGATTCACAGCCGGGGCGCGCCGCGCCTGACGGTTCTGCTGGAAAAATTTCCGCTGCTGCTGTTTGTCGCGCTGCTGGTCTGGCTGAGCGTGCAGTCGCCGTACTTCCTCAGCTGGCAGAATATCAGCCTGATGCTGGTGCAGAGCGTGCCGCTGGCGATCTTAAGCTTTGGCCTGGTGTGCGTGGTGGCGGTGGGCGGCGACGATGTGGTCTCCGGCGGCATCGACCTGTCGCTACCCGCCATCGCGGTGTTTGGCGTGGCGCTGCTCAGCCTCGGCATGGTGGAGTGGCACACGCCGTATCTGCTGCTGCTGCTGGCGGTAGTGGCGCTGTCGCTGGCCTGCGGCGCGGTGAACGCGCTGCTGGTGCTGGTGGCCGGGCTGCCGCCGCTGCTGGCCACCCTCTCTACTTCGGTAGCCTTTACCGGGCTGACCGATCTGCTGACCGGCCAGCGCCGCATCAGCGTCAGCGATCCGCTGATGAGCGCCTTCCGCGACAATACGCTGCTGGGTATTCCTTACCCGCTGCTGTGGCTGGCGGCGGTGTTTATTCTGTTTCAGTTTATCGTCCACCATTCGCGTTTTGGCCAGCATATTCAGGCGGTAGGCGGCAATGCCGATATGGCACGGATGTCCGGCCTTAAGGTGCGTGGCCTGACGCTGCGGGTGTGGCTGCTGGCCGGCGTCGCCGCCGGGCTGGCGGTGCTGCCGCTGCTGGCGCAGGGTTCCGGCAGCTCCAGCGGCACCGCCACGCCGCTGCTGCTGGAGACGGTGCTGGCGACCTTTATCGGCGCGGCATTCTCCCGCCGCCGGGTGGTGACCATCTGGGGCGCGCTGCTCGGCGCGGTGCTGGTTAACGCGCTGTCTAACGGGCTGGGGCTGCTCGGCGTCAATATTTTCTGGATGGGGGCGATTAAAGGCGTGCTGATCCTGGTGGTGCTGGCCGCGCCGGCCTTGCTCAATCGGGGGAGCGCACAGTGAGTCAGATCCTGCAAAATAGTGCGGCGGCAGGCAACCGCAACAACCTGCTGGCGTTAGCGTCACGCGGCGGCTTTGGTCTGCTGATGCTGCTGGCGGTGGTGCTGTTCAGCTGGGCCAATCCGGTGTTTTTGACGCTGGATAACTGGGGCAACCTGCTGCAGGGCAGCGCGGTGCTGCTGATCGTGGCGATGGCGATGACGCTGGTGGTCAGCGCTGGCGCGATTGACCTGTCGGTGGGCGTGGCGCTGGACTTTGGTGCCGCCTTTGCGCTGGTGGCGCTGAAAACCTGGGGGCTGCCGTGGCAGGCGGCGGTGCTCTGTGCCCTGTTTGGCGGTGCGCTGATCGGTGGCTTTAACGCCCTGCTGATCCTGGTCTTCCGCATCAGGCCGTTCCTCGCCACCCTCGGCACCTGGTTTATCGCCAGCAGCGTCGAACGTATCTATACCGACGGCGGCGGCGCGATCTCTTACCGCCGGATGGCGACGGAGTACCATGACCTGGCGGTAGGCAATCTGTGGGGCATCCCGATGCCGATCGTGATTGCGCTGCTGCTGTGGCTGGCGGTGTGGCTGCTGACCGAGCGCACCCTGTTCGGCAAGCGGGTGCGTGCCATCGGCCAGAACAGCGAGGCGGCACGGATTGCCGGTATTCGCAACGCGCGTACCCTGCTGCTGGTGCTGGTGGCCGCCTCGGCGCTGTGTGCGGTGGGCGGGGTGATCCTCTCCGCCAACCTGCGCCAGTTTACACCGCTGGCCGGGCAGGCTTATCTGATGGACGCCATCGCCGCGGTGTTTATCGGCACCGCATTTAACCGCTTTGGCCGCGCCAGCATTGCCGGCACGCTGGGCGGGGTGCTGTTTCTGGCGGTGGTCGACAACGGCCTGAACCTGATGGGGCTAAACTATCTGGTGAAGGATGCGCTGACCGGGGTGATCCTGGTGGTGGCGCTGGCCGTCTCCTTCTGGCAGGCGCGCGTGCGCCAGCAGCACGTCTGATTTCACGCCCGCCCAGTGCGGCGGGTATTTTTTCCGGAGCGTAACCATGTCCAAATTTGATGCCGTGTTTGTCGGGCTGACCATTCTTGATATTGCCGGGCGGCCGGTGCAGGCCATTCCGCAGGGCGGCAACGTGGCGTTTATCGAGCAGATCCGCCTGAATCCGGCGGGTACCGCGGCCGGGGCGAATATCAACGCCGCCAAGCTCGGCATCCGCACCGCGGCGGTGGCCTGTCTGGGGGACGATGAGAAAGGCGATCTGATTCAGAACAGCTATCGCCGGCTGGGCATCGATCTGTCGCTGCTGCAGTTCAGCCCGCAGCGGGAAACCTCGGCGACCATTCTGCCGATCCGCCCCAACGGCGAGCGCCCGGCGCTGCACTATCGCGGCGCGTCTGACGATCTGTTCGTCAGCGAGGCGCAGTTTGACGCGGTGCTCGACTGCCGCTATCTGCACCACGGCGGCAGCGGTCTGCTGGCGGCGATGGACGGCGGCCAGAGCGCGGTGCTGCTGGCAGCGGCCAAAGCGCGCGGCATCGTGACCAGTTTCGATCTGATCGCCCCCGGCCCGGATACGCTGGCGCTGTTAAGACCGCTGCTGCCCCACGTGGACTGGTTTATGCCGTCGCTGGAGGAGGCCGCCGCGATTTCCGGGTTGAGCGATCCGGAGGCGATTGCGGCGTTTTTCTTTGATTTGGGCGCGGGCAACTGCATCTTTAAGGACGGCGAGCGGGGTTCGTGGTTGTTCCAGTCGGGGCAGCCGGGGCAGCGTATTCCTGCCTGGCAGGTGGTGGTGCAGGATACTACCGGTTGCGGCGACGGTTACTGCGGCGGGTTTATCGCGGCGCTGGTGCGAGGTCTTGAGCCGGCGGCGGCCTGTCGGGTGGCTTCTGCGGTGGCAGCGCTGGTGGCAACCGGGTTAGGCTCTGATGCCGGGGTGGTTGACTGGGATCATACCGAGGCGTTTATGGCCGAGACGCCGTTGCTTGGTTGACAGATTAAGGGCGGGCTACCTGCCCTTCGTCGGTCACGCTTACTGAGATTCGCGTTGCTGCTTAAGGGCATGGCTTTGGGTTCTGATGCCGGGTTCGGCCGTTGGTGGCAGAACGCCGGGTCGCCGTGAATCCGTCCGTGGAGGCTCGGACGGCGCATCCCTGCGCCGTACGCCCGGCTAACCTGTCCACCAACGTCCTCCCTTTTCAGTCATTGAGTTGCTGCCTTAAAAACCTAAAAGACCCGTATTAATGTTTTGATGTTTGATGTTTGATGTTTGATGTTTGATGTTTGAGCGCAGATGTAGAATATTTCAGGGCAGCAACACCAATGATTACA
>NZ_JRZZ01000002.1:31144-96682 GCF_002865965.1 Erwinia sp. B116 | reverse complement strand
GCAATCGGGGTTATCCGGGTTAGCGGACCGTCGGCGCGCAGGGACGCGCGCCGCCGAGCGCACACGGACGTGTTTACAGCGTGTCCGCGTTCCGGATAACCCCGATTAAGCCCTGCACCCGACCTCAAAGCGCCCCTGCCCCAAAGCCACTATCATTTAAACCAGACACCCAACCTCAAAGCGGCCGGCCCTGAAGCCGCTCTCACTTAAACCAGGCCCCCAACCTGAAGCGACCCGCACCCCACCAGCGCTAACCGTGTCACTTCCACTGATACAGCAGCGGCTCCCCCGCCACAAAGCGCTGCAAATCGGCGGCGATCATCGCGGTGTGCTTTTCAATGCTCTCGCGGGTCGCACCGGCAATATGGGGCGTGATAATCACGTTTTCCAGCTCGCTAACGAACGGATGATCGCGCCACAGCGGCTCCTGATGATAAACGTCCAGCGCCGCACCGCCCAACGGCCCCTTGCGCAGTGCGTCGATCAGATCGGCTTCTACCACCACCGCCGCCCGCGAGGTATTAATCAGCAGCGCCCCCGGCTTCATACTGCCCAACAGCGCGGCGTTCACCAGACCGTCGCTGTGCGCGCCGCTGCTCAGATGCAGGCTGACGATATCCGCCTCTCGGAACAGCGCGTCCAGCGTGGTCTTCTGCAGCCCCGGCTCGTTAATCTCCTCCGCCGCCACAAACGGATCCACCACCAGAATCGCCATGCCAAACGCACGGGCGATACGCGCCACCCGGCGGCCGATATTGCCGTAGCCGATCAGACCGAGGGTTTTATTACGCAGCTCGCTGCCCTTAAACACTTCATACGGGCTTTCCGGCGTCACGTCCCACACCACGTCGCGCTTCAACCCGGCCGACGTCTGCTGCTCCTGCTGCGCATCTCGGGTGAAGTCACCGCGCTTCAGCGCCGCATGCGCCTGTGGAATATGACGTACCAGCGCCAGCATCAGACCAAAGGTCAGCTCGGCGGCAGCATCGGCGTTGCGGCCGGGGGTGAACAGCACCTTAATACCGCGCGCTTTGGCGGCGGCGGTATCGATATTCACCGGATTAGCGCGGGTACAGGCAATCACCTTCAGCTGCGGGCAGGCGGCAATCACCTCGGCGGTGACGTTATCGTAACTGGTGACGATAACGTCAGCGTCGTGCGCCAGCGCGATCAGCTGTTGCGGCGCAAACTTCGGCTTGCCGATGGCCCAGCCGTCCACCACCAGCTCTCCCAGCTGGCGAAACGCCTGTAAATCACCGGCGTACTCGGCGGTAAACACGATCTTCATTATTATGATTCCTTTAAACGTTGCAGGGCCTGGTGGCGTGCCTGCCACACCGGCTGCAGCTGGTCGCGCAGCAGCCGGTAGACCGGGAACAGCTCCCGGTAACAGGCGTGCGCATTAGGGTCGGGTTGATAACGCGTCTGTGCCACCGGCGGCACCTGACGCAGTGCGCCAACGCTACGCGCGGCCAGCAGCGCCGCGCCGCGCGCGCTCAGTTCGTTGAATTCGCTGGCGATCACCGTTCTGCCGGTGCAGTCGGCGATGATCTGCAGCCAGGTGGCCGAGGCCGCGCCGCCGCCGGTCAGGTAGAGTTCGCCACCGGACGGGTACTCCTGCAGCGAGTCGACGATCGCGTAAGCCAGCCCTTCAAACACCGCGCGCTGCAGTTCGGCGCGGGTGGTGTGCTGGCCGATGCCAAAGTAGCCGGCGCGGGCGGTCGGGCTGTAGAACGGGGCGCGTTCGCCATTGAGGTAGGGCTGCCAGAACACGCCGTTACTGCCGGGCGCTACGCCTGCTATCTCAACCTCCAGCTGCTGCAGGTCCGGCGTCAGCGCGATCTGCTGGCGCAGCCAGTCGATGTTCGGCGTGCCCGCCTGCATCGGGAACAGGTTGATAAAGCTGCCCGCCTCGGTGCTGCCGACAAAACGCGTGCCGTCGCTGACCGTCTCGCGACTGGTGCAGACGATGCCGGTGCAGCAGGTAGTGCCCAGAATGGTGTAGATGTCGCCGTTGTGCACCGCCCCGCAGCCCAGCGCCGCGCTGCTGACGTCCAGCGCGCCGGCGGCCACCGCAATGCCCGCCGGCAGGCCGCAGCGTTGCGCCATTTCAGCGGTCAGCGCACCCGCCGGGGCGTCCGCCGCCAGCAGCGGCGGAAACTTATCGCGCAGGTGGCTGAGGCCCAGCTCGTCGAGCATCAGCGTGGAGAGCGTACCGGCCTGCTGATCGAGCAGCGAGGCGCTGGCATCGGTCAGCTCCAGCGCCGCCACCCCGGTCAGGCGGAAGCGCACCCAGTCTTTGGCGCAGAAGACATAGCGCGCCGCCGCCAGCCGCTCCGGCTGATAACGCGCCAGCCAGTGCAGCTGCAGGCTGCTGTTGCACGGCTGCAGGTGGGTGCCTGTTTCGGCAAACAGCCGCCGGTCAAGGCCCGGCCGCTGCAGCAGTTCGTGCATCAATCCGGCGCTGCGCGTATCGCTCCACAGCATACCCGGCCCAACCGGATTGCCGTCGGCGTCGCTCAGCCAGACGCCCTCGCCCTGGCCGGCCAGCCCGATCGCCGCGATATGCCCCTGCGCCAGCAGCGGTGAACGCGCTACCTCGCTAAGGGTGCGCAGCACCGAATCCAGCATCAGCTGCATATCCTGCTCGGCATGGCCGCTGGCCGACAGGTCAGGGGCGGTATTTTCCGCCACGCTGGCCACGGCGTTGAAGTCAGCGTCAAACAGCACCGATTTGACCCGCGAGGTGCCAATATCAATGCCGAGATAAAAATCCATAGGTCAGCACCTGTTCACGCTGCCCGGCTCCCGCTTACGGCCTACAGGCGGCAATGCGGCGGGCAGAAATAGACGTCTAAATGGCTAATCTGTGATGCTAACACCGGGAACAGAGGCGGGCAAACCCGAACGTCCGCTGACAGACAGCGTCTTATAGCGCGAATTCAGCTTTATTCCCGCGTCTGTATTACAGGCCAGAGTAATTACCGCCAGATCGTCAGAAAATGGCGGCATGACTGCGATTAAATATTTATCCTTTACGCCAGATAATCTTGCTGATTTTCCAGCTTTTCAGCGTATCGTCCGCCGGCATCAGCCCTTCCGGGCCGTGCCATTCGCCGCTGAACAGGTAGCTGATGTGCTCGCTGCCCGGCGCTTTACACTCGACGCCGTCGCCGTCCGCGCCCTGGCCTTTGCGGCAGGCGCCAAAGGCTTTGCCGTAGAGGTCGCTGAACGGCGTGCCGATGCTGACGCCGGCTTCGCTCACCTGCAGCGACGAGCCAAACCAGTGGGTCAGCGACAGGCTGGACCACGACCAGGAGATCGGATTCCACCAGGTCGAGGCGCTGGGGGAGTCAGCGGCTGGAAGTAAAAAAAGGATCTCAAGAAAATCCTTCTTTATTAGGTATATAGATCGCCTATTTCATTGACAGCAACTTGTCATAATCAGGGAAAATATTCGGTACATCTTCACTGCTACCATCAGGATAAGTTGCTGTCAGATCGCCTGGATGATCAGGCGGATTTAATACAACAACTTTCATAAGATGAACAGCAGGTTCTATAGCTATATATCGTGTATTACTTAGACTAAAACGTCTGCGCCACCTTTCTGCTCCGGTCTCCCCCCCAAAAAACTTCAAGCTGGCCGTATTGTCGATGTGATTAGAGACAATAGGGAAAAAGTCTGTTTTCAGTTCCTGCCGCACCCCGCTGAATGCTTTGGCCAGCCCGGTCCCGTAACCGTCACTGAGTCCGTAGTCACCGAAATCGAAGATATAACTGGTATCGATAACCTCTTTCCCCTTCACCAGTGGAACATCGTCCGCAATTCTGAAGCTCACCCTCAGCGAGTTCAGCTGCCACTGGCACGGGCCGCCACCATCCACGGCGATCCGCAGACGCCGGACATTGTTGCCATCGGGCGCACCGAATGGCCGTTCAACATCGTTATAGCCCGGAATATCATGCGGTTCACTGCTTGAGTTATAGCGGACTGATTTGCACTGCGCCGAACGGTAAAGCAGCTCGGCGGGCTGCAGCGTTATCCCCTCCGGGACACGGAAAGTCACATCCACCCACTTTGCGCCAGACGGGGGGGAGAGCGTCCTGTCAGGGCGGTTATCACACCCGGAAAGCAGCATCACAGCTGACGCGATGACGGTGGTTTTACTGAGAAAGTTCAACTTCTTCCTCCGTTACCGCCGCAAAAACGCAGCAGGGCATTTTTCCCGGTCTCATCTGCCTCTGTCCGCCTCAGCGCCACCGGCAGCATGTCCTGAAGTGCCAGAAATTCGCGGTTACGTTCAACCTCATCCGAATTGCTGTAGGCCGCGCCCCTCTCAACCTGATCCCGGAACATGACCCGCATCTCTTTCCGGTGCATCTCCCTGCCCGGATCGGCCAGCTCCAGCACCTGATTGTGAATATAGGGCAGGTAGCGGTGCGCCATCGAGTGGCTGCGGGGGTCGGTTCCGATGCCGTTCAGCGCCGGATTAGTATTCTGCGGAAAGGTCTTTGCCAGGCTGGCCGGGTTCAGGCACTGGATAAACGCTGCCTGATGCTCAGCGGAGGATTTCAGGCACTCTTCATTCAGGGACGGCACGACATACAGCCTGGTGGCCACAAAATGCCGGGTATAGACCTGCCCGTCGACCAGGCTTTTCTGGTTCGGACTGGCGGCCCGCATCGCGCACTGCTGCGCCCGGAAAAATATCACCGTACTGCCATGGTGCCAGTACGGGTCTTTTTTCTCCACAAGCCCTGTCGACTGGAACGTTAGGTCCCGCACCGCCACACTGAGTCCGGCGGCCGTAGTCAGTGACCAGTCAAACCCCAGTTTGTCGCCCAGGGGCCCCCATGACCTGTAAAACGCGTTATCAAGATCGGCATCCGGCGGGATCTGCGTGATCGTGTCATTGTCGTTGACGTGACGGAAGTGCGTGATGCCATCCAGAGAGGCGATCGCCGCGCGGGTGAAGGTCCGCGGCATTCCGTAGGTGTACAGCACGGGGTTAAAGGCTTTCATCTCGGCGGCATACAGGAGCGCCAGCGCCCCGCCCAGACTGTGACCGCAGACGAACAGCTTCTTTCTCATACCTAAACCAGTCTTAACAGCGTCAAGCTTATCCCCGAACTTCCGTTTAGCCAGTTGCCAGGCTTCCAGAAAACCACCGTGCACGTTGCCCGCCCCAGCCAGCTCCGGCAGACACCGCTTCGGTGCGAAGGACAAATCAGTCAGGATATTCAGCAGAGTGTCGGTACCGCACCAGGCAACCAGTACGTGCGCCCCGCATTCCACCGTAAACAGGCGGGCATCACCTTCCCCCGTTGCCCCCACCCCAGTATTCATGTAGACAGGAGGCTGGTAGCGCTCCCGGAACGGTACATCCACCGCCAGTGTGTGAAAGTAAGACGGATACTCGGCAAACTGCGGGATGCAGGACAGATCCAGGCACTTCTGCCGGAAAAAATAATCGATGGTCGGGTCCTTCGCCTCGGCGGCATACACAAGGTCGGCCATGATGCCGAGGTTCAGCGCGTTCGCCAGGTCATAGTCCTTTGTGTCGTGCAGGGGCAGCACCCACGCCCGGAACGGGCAGACCTCAATCACGTGGCGCTGCTCCAGCGCATCCCGCGCAATTTTCGTCCCTTTCAGCGACTTTCCGGGCGGAAAATGGAACACCGGTGGCTCAGGCGAGTCCCAGCCCGGCATCTCCGGTAACCGGTCGCACAGCTCCCCGATGGTCACATAGTGATGCCGGTATCCGGCGGCCTCCGCCTTCTCCTGCACGTCCGTGCGCCAGCTTTTGTCCCGCGTCTCCCGCCGAAAGGCATTACCACTCACCGGCTGGCTGTTCGGGTTACGCCTGATACCCAGCGGGCGCTGCTCCATTTCATCGGCCAGCTGTTGCCCGTCCATTTTCACGTCAACGGCCAGCCAGTACAGGTCATCGAACCGCACTAGCCCCTGGCTGTCGGTGACGCCAGCGGGCGGATTAGGCGGCGGTGTGGGATCGAACCGGGTGTCGCCACCCCGCCTCAACATCGCCATTTCTGCCGCCGTGGCCAGCGGATGGTATTCCAACTGCACGTTCAGGCCGGAAACCGGGTTGTTGTTCTCATCCACAAACTGCAACTCCAGTCAGTGTTTCAGTTGCCTGCCACAAGGGACTTCTTTGTACTTCATCTTGTGACTCAGACAGGTCACTGTCGTATTGTCTGTCTCGTCTGCCATAGTTTTAAATCCTTTTAATTTCTCTGGTTAAATACCGGTCGATCATACATCAGGCAAAACTTAACCCAAACCTATTAGACGTCAACAACCCTGACATAGAGGGGAAACACACACCTTGCACAAAACCGTTCCGTCAATGTGAGTCCACAAGATGCTTAACCTCTAAATGGCTAATCCACGTTGCTAACATCGGGAACAGAGGCGAGCAAACCCGAACGTCCGTTGACAGACAGCGGCTTATAGCGCGAATTCAGCTTTATTCACGCGTCTGTATTACAGGTGAGAGCAATGACCGCAAGATCGTCAGAAAATGGCGGCTTAATTGCGATTAAATATTTTGTCGGCAGGATAGCAAAGGGCAACGGCTACCCGCGGCGGGATAACTGCGATGACACGTTTTCTCAGGAGGGAGCGCAGTGCGCGCGCGTGAGGGGTCGGTCACGGTGAAATTACGGCAGATGTGGGGCCAGCAGGAGCAACATCCGCAGCAATGATGGCTGCACCTCTCCACATACTGGCCCGTTACGATTAGCGCCTTATCTACGCCAGATAATCTTGCTGATTTTCCAGCTTTTCAGCGTATCGTCCGCCGGCATCAGCCCTTCCGGGCCGTGCCATTCGCCGCTGAACAGGTAGCTGATATGCTCGCTGCCCGGCGCTTTACACTCGACACCGTCGCCGTCCGCGCCCTGGCCTTTGCGGCAGGCGCCAAAGGCTTTGCCGTAGAGGTCGCTGAACGGCGTGCCGATGCTGACGCCGCCGGCGGTTTTCACCCCGGCGTCGCTGACGTCAATGCGGCTTACCGTACCCTGCCCGCTCAGCTCTATTTTCACCTGCTTATCGCCGTTAATCGCCTGCCAGAACGACACCACGTTGCCGCCCTCGCTGCGCATTCCCTGGCGCAGGCCGTAGTTGCCGTCCAGCCCTTTACCGATGGCGGCTTCGGTCATGGCGGTGCTGCCGGTGACCTCACCGACGCCCGCTTCGGTCACCTGCAGCGACGAGCCAAACCAGTGGGTTGGCGACAGGCTGGACCACGACCAGGAGATCGGATTCCACCAGGTCGATGAGCTGGCAGAGTCAGCGGGCGCAGAGGAACCGGCGCAGCCCGCCAGCAGCAGCGTGGCGATTAACAGCGCCGGACGAGAATTTTTCATAACAACTCCTGATTTTCAGTATTCACAGCTTCCGGTGCTTGGAGTGCAGAACGCTGAAAAAGTTTAGACGGCAAAGGATCGCGCATAAACCGGGCCATCATCCCCCCTGTTTACAGACGGCCTGTGGCCCGGATGCGGAGATACGGCTCCGACGATACGGTGGTTAAGGGTACCGCTCACCGGCTCTGCCAGCCCGGCTGCGCAGGGTTTAGCAGTGCAAAATTACTGATTTTCCAGCGGATCGAAGCAGTCGCGCAGGCGGCGCTGCCACAGTAATGCGCAGAGTGCCAGCACGTCCAGCAGCATCACGCCGATAACCGGCGGCGACGGCGGTTCATCCCCCTGCCACAGCAACGCAGCCTGCAGCGCCAGCATCACCAGCAGCGTGGCGCACAGCACCCAACGCCACGCCTGCCACAGGCGCGGCAGCCGCTGGCGATAGCCGGTCAACAGCAGGCCGGCGGCGGCGGGCAGCCCCAGCGCCAGCCCCAGCCAGAAGGCGTGGGTATCCGGATAGAACAGCTCCAGCAGGCTGGCCCCCTGCTGACGTGAGGCACCGGCCACCACAAACAGCACCCAGGTGCGGGCCTGCAGCAGCAGGATCGCCCAGAAGCTCAGCGGCAGGCGCAGCTGGCCTTTATTATCGTAATCATCGGGGGAGTAATTCACGGCGGTACGGTTATTATCATCATCAAATATGTCAATTGCGGCAACAGTGCCATCTTGGGCACGTGTAAGGCTGCGATGGCCCTGTCATTTTTAGCAGGAGTTTTGCCACGCCGGCACCGTCATCATCAGCAACATTTATACGACATGGCCCCTCTCCATCGTGAGCATTGCTCCGGCGGCACCAGCAGGCGCTTCGGCACAGCCGGCGCGATCTTTCTCAGGGCTGAATCAGGGCATCCCGCGTAAGCGATCAATACTCGCGGTCTTCGATCAGCCGTTTGCCGAGCAGCATGCTGTCGACGGTTTCATACTCCAGCTTCTCGTAGAAGCCGACTACCGCATCGTTCTCTTCCCGCACCATCACGTGAATTTTCGGGCAACCGCGTGCGATCAGCTTCTTCTCCAGCCGGTTGATCAGCGCGTTGGCAAAGCCGCGCCCCTGATAGTCCGGATGCACGCCGAGATAGTAGGCAGACCCGCGATGGCCGTCGTAGCCACCCATCAGCGTGCCAACAATTTCGCCGCCGACCACCGCCACCAGAAACAGGTCGGGGTCGTGATTCAGCTTACGCTCAATATCCATTTCCGGATCGTTCCACGGCCGTAACAGATCGCAACGCTCCCAGAGCGTGATCACTTCTTCAATATCTTCCTGGCGGAAAGCGCGGATTTCCATGGAATTACCCTGACCTTAAGCACAATTTGCTGATTATCACGCATTATTTCACGCGTGCAACCCCTGTAACGCCGCCGGTGGCAAAAAAACCTTAATCCCTGAGGTATTACCTTGAAATAAAGCTTAAAAGTCTGAAACAGTTCCCGTCTCGCGGCGCACGGATTGTTACGCTATAACAGCTGCCATTAACGGATCCATTCGTACCTACTTACCGCCAACGCGCCATTCAGGATGCTGCTATGAAAATGATTTCCAGGCTGACGCCGCTGACCACCCGCCGCCAGCTGCTGCTTTCCGGGCTGGCGCTGGCGCTGTTCGGCCGCAACGCCAGCGCACGTGAGGAGGATGTCACCCTGCACGTCGGCCAGCCGCAGCGTAAAACGCCGGCCAGCCCGCCGCCGCGCCCGGCAGGCAGCAAAAAAATCGTGATGATCGACCCCGGCCACGGCGGTATTGACTCCGGGGCGGTCGGCCATGAAGGTTCGGAGGAAAAGCACGTGGTGCTGGAGATCGCCAACCACATCCGCCAGCGGCTGAGCAATCATCCGCGTATTGAGGTGCGGCTGACCCGTGAAACCGACCACTTTATCCCGCTGGGTGAACGGGTGGAGATCGCCCACCAGCACGGTGCCGACCTGTTTATGTCGGTCCACGCCGACGGCTTTACCAGCCCGACGGCCAACGGCGCGTCGGTGTTTGCCCTCTCCAACCGCGGCGCTAGCAGTACCATGGCGCGCTACCTGTCGCAGAAAGAGAACGCCGCCGATGAGATTGGCGGCGCGCAGGTGGCAGCTAAGGATCACTATCTGCAGCAGGTGCTGTTTGACCTGGTGCAGACCGACACCATTAAGAACAGCCTGATCCTCGGCAAACACGTGCTCGGCCAGATCCGTCCGGTACACCACCTGCACAGCCAGCACACCGAACAGGCGGCCTTCGCGGTGCTGAAGTCGCCG
This sequence comes from Erwinia sp. B116, assembly GCF_002865965.1. NCBI lineage: Bacteria > Pseudomonadati > Pseudomonadota > Gammaproteobacteria > Enterobacterales > Erwiniaceae > Erwinia > Erwinia sp. B116. The sequence continues at coordinate 86,989 of NZ_JRZZ01000002.1, read as the reverse complement.
TCAATCCCCTCGGTGCTGGTGGAGACCTCGTTTATCACTAACCCGGCGGAGGAACGGCTGCTCGGCACCACCGCCTTCCGTCAGAAGATTGCCGCGGCGATCGCCGACGGTATCGTCAGCTTTTTTAATGAGTATGATGCCAGCCGCCGCACCGGCTGAGGTATAATCCGCGCGTCTCTCGCTATAAGGTCACTTCATGAACGCACCGGATATCGCCCAGGTTAAACAGTTTCTGCTCACGCTGCAGGATAATATTTGCCAGCAGCTGGCTCAGGCCGACGGCAGCGGCCGTTTTGAAGAGGACAGCTGGCAGCGTCCGGGCGGCGGCGGCGGGCGCAGCCGCGTGCTGCGTCAGGGAAGCCTGTTTGAGCAGGCCGGCGTCAACTTCTCGCACGTCTACGGCGAGTCGATGCCAGCGTCGGCGACCGCGCACCGTCCGGAGCTGGCGGGCCGCAGTTTTGAAGCGCTCGGCGTGTCGCTGGTGATCCACCCGGAAAACCCGTATGTACCGACCAGCCACGCCAACGTGCGCTTCTTTATCGCCGAAAAGCCGGGTGCCGATCCGGTGTGGTGGTTCGGCGGCGGCTTCGACCTGACGCCATTCTACGGCTTTGAACAGGATGCGGTGCACTGGCATCAGACCGCCTTCAATCTCTGTCAGCCGTTTGGCGACGACGTTTACCCTCGCTATAAAAAGTGGTGCGACGACTACTTTCTGCTCAGACACCGTAACGAGCAGCGCGGCATCGGCGGGCTGTTCTTCGATGACCTGAACACCCCGGATTTCGATACCAGCTTCGGCTTTATGCAGGCGGTGGGCAACGGCTTCCTCGACGCCTATCTGCCGATCGTCGAGCGGCGTAAAGCGCTGCCGTGGGGCGAGCGCGAGCGGCAGTTCCAGCTTTACCGCCGCGGCCGCTACGTTGAGTTCAACCTGGTGTGGGATCGCGGCACGCTGTTTGGCCTGCAGACCGGCGGGCGCACCGAGTCGATTCTGATGTCGATGCCGCCGCTGGTGCGCTGGGAGTATGACTATCAGCCGGAAGCGGGCAGCCCGGAAGCCGCCCTGTATAGCGACTTCCTGCCGGTAAAAAACTGGATTTAAGTCTGTTTCGCCATGAAAAACGATGAATTCCCCTCACCGCCGGTTGCGGCCGGCACGGTGAGGTAAATAAACGGCCGGGCGGGCCCCGGCCGTCGGCTTTACAGCGGGGAGGTTTGCGCTTCGACCACCGCCAGCGCCACCATATTGATGATGCGCCTGACCGAGGAGATCGGCGTCAGCACGTGGACCGGTTTGGCAATGCCCATCAGCACCGGGCCGACCGTCACGCCGTCCGAGCACGAGACGCGCAGCAGGTTGTAGCTGATGCGCGCCGCCTCGACGTTTGGCATGATCAGCAGGTTGGCCGAGCCTTTCAGCGGGCTGTCCGGCATCAGGTCGTGGCGGATGCTCTCCACCAGCGCCGCATCGCCGTGCATCTCACCGTCAATTTCCAGATCCGGCGCACGCGCCTTCACCAGCGCCAGCGTTTCACGCATCTTGCGCGCCGCCGGCGCGTTCGATGAACCAAAGCTGGAGTGCGACAGCAGCGCCACCTTCGGCTCAATCCCAAAGCGGCGCACGGTCTCCGCCGCCAGCAGCGTCAGCTCCGCCAGCTGTTCCGGCGTTGGGTCCTCATTGACGTAGGTATCGGCAATAAAGGTGTTGCCGCTCGGCAGCTCAAGCGCATTCATCGCCCCGGCCACCCCGGCCTGATTGCGGAAACCAAACAGCTTTTCAACGATCTCATAGTGCTGCCGGTAGTCGCCGACGGTGCCGCAGATCAGCGCATCCGCTTCGCCGCGATGGACCATAATCGCGCCGATCAGCGTCGGATTGCCGATCACCGCGCGCTGTGCCTCCTGCGGTGAGACGCCACGGCGTTTCATAATCTGGTAGTACTCATTCCAGTACTCTTTAAAACGCGGGTCGGATTCGTTGTTCACCACCTCCACGTCTTTCCCCAGCTCAAATTTCAGGCCAAGCTTCTGCATGCGCATCTCGATCACGCTCGGGCGGCCGATCAGGATCGGCTTCGCCAGCCCGAGGCTGACCAGCTCCTGGGTGGCATGCAGCACCCGCGCCTCTTCGCCCTCCGCCAGCACCACCCGCTTCGGATCCTTACGCGCCTGCGAGAACACCGGCTTCATAAACAGGTTGGTTTTGTAGACGAACTCGGTCAGCTTCTCGCGGTAGGCGTCAAAGTCCGCAATTGGCCGCCGCGCCACGCCGGAGTCCATCGCCGCCTTTGCCACCGCCGGGGCGATCTGTACGATCAGCCGTGGATCAAAGGGTTTCGGGATCAGGTACTCGGGGCCAAAGCTCAGCTCCTGATCGCCGTAAGCAGAGGCCACCACCTCGCTCTGTTCGGCCAGCGCCAGCTCGGCGATGGCGTGCACCGCCGCCAGCTTCATCTCTTCGTTAATCGCCGTGGCGCCCACGTCCAGCGCGCCGCGGAAGATAAACGGGAAACAGAGCACGTTGTTGACCTGATTCGGGAAGTCGGAACGGCCGGTACAGATAATCGCATCCGGGCGAACCGCCTTAGCCAGCGGCGGCAGGATCTCCGGTTCCGGGTTGGCCAGCGCAAGGATCAGCGGGTCGCGCGCCATTTTTTTCACCATCTCCGGGGTCATCACCCGCGGTCCGGAGCAGCCGAGGAAAATATCCGCCCCGTCGATCACCTCATCCAGCGTGCGCTTGCCGCTGTCCGCCACCGCGTAGGCCGCCTTGGTGCGCTCCATACTGGCCTCGCGCCCCTGGTAAATCACCCCTTTCGAATCGCAGACCACGATGTTGCGCGTCTGCATACCCAGCGCCACCAGCAGATTGAGGCAGGCTATCGCCGAGGCCCCGGCACCGGAGACCACCAGCCGCACATCGGCAATCTGTTTATTCACCACCCGCAGGCCGTTGAGCACCGCCGCGGTACAGATAATTGCCGTACCGTGCTGGTCGTCGTGAAATACCGGAATTTTCATTCGTTCGCGCAGCTTCTGCTCGATATAGAAGCATTCGGGCGCTTTGATATCTTCCAGATTGATGCCGCCAAAGGTTGGCTCCAGCGCCGCCACCACCTCAATCAGCCGGTCCGGGTCCAGCTCATCCACTTCAATATCAAACACGTCGATACCGGCAAACTTCTTAAACAGCACCCCTTTGCCTTCCATGACCGGTTTGCTGGCCAGCGCGCCGATATTACCGAGTCCGAGCACCGCGGTGCCGTTGGAGATCACCGCCACCAGATTGCCGCGCGCGGTGTACTTGTCCGCCGCCTGAGGATCGGCGGCGATCTCCAGGCAGGGTGCCGCCACGCCGGGGGAGTACGCAAGAGCCAGGTCTCGCTGGGTTGCCAGCGGCTTGGTGGGAGACACCTGGATTTTTCCCGGCACCGGATACTGGTGGAAATCAAGCGCGCTCTGTTTTAACTGGTCGTCCATTCGCAGTTCCTTTTCTTTGGCGAGGTTTGACCAGTCAGTATAGAGGGGCGATAACACGTAAAAACTTGAAGCAGTGCAAAAAAACGGCATTACCCCCTGTTACCGCACGTTACCATTAACCCCCAGGCATTCCACCTTCCCCGTCACGCGATTTTCCTCATCTGCTATGCTTTATGGTGGCTTCGTCGCCGATGTTGCTGAGATAACGCCGCGCCGCACGTGTTCTGGCCGGCACTGTTCAACAAAACAGGGTGACCGCCACGTGGCATGGTGGAGTGCTTTTGCCTCCCTGTAGCCGGTGCAAAGCACCATTGGGCTGACCCATTGCAACAATCAGAGAAAGCGTATTTCTATTGTGCTGCGCCTGTTGCACTGTGATCCCCCCACATTGTTTATCCCGAGACTGATGCGCTTTACAAGGAGCTTAAAACCGATGAACCAGTTAGACGCACTGAAACAATTCACCACCGTGGTGGCTGACAGTGGCGATATCGAATCGATTCGTAACTACCATCCTGAAGACGCGACCACTAACCCGTCGCTGATTCTCAAAGCTTCCGGTCTTGACTCCTACAAGCACCTGATTACCGATGCCATCGACTATGCCAAACGGCAGGGTGGCAGCAAAGAGACGCAGATCATCAACGCCAGCGATAAAGTCGCCATCAACCTCGGTATGGAGATCCTGAAAAGCGTACCCGGACGCGTCTCTACCGAGGTGGATGCGCGCCTCTCCTTTGACCGCGGCATGTGCGTGACCAAAGCCGAGAAGCTGGTGCGGATGTACGAAGAGAACGGCATTCCGCGCTCGCGCATTCTGATCAAGCTGGCCTCTACCTGGGAGGGGATCAAAGCGGCGGAGGAGCTGGAGAAGAACGGCATTCAGTGTAACCTGACGCTGCTGTTCTCAATGGCGCAGGCGCGCGCCTGCGCCGAAGCAGGCGTTTTCCTCATCTCGCCGTTTGTCGGCCGTATTTACGACTGGTACAACAGCCGCAAGCCGCTCGACCCGTATGTGGTGGATGAAGATCCGGGCGTGGTGTCGGTGCGTAACATTTACGAGTATTACAAACAGCACCGCTACAACACGGTGATCATGGGTGCCAGCTTCCGCAAGGTGGAGCAGATTCTGGCCCTGGCTGGCTGCGACCGCCTGACGATCTCCCCGGACCTGCTGAAAGAGCTGCAGGCCAGCAACGCGCCGGTTGAGCGTAAACTGACCCCGTCCACCAACGTGCTGAACCCGCCGAAAGCCCTGACGGAAGCCGAATTCCGCTGGCTGCACAATCAGGACCCGATGGCGGTGGAAAAACTTTCCGACGGCATCCGTAATTTCGCCAGCGACCAGCAGAAGCTGGAAGACGTGCTGGCCGCCCGGTTGTAACTCCCTCGATTTCACCTCCTCTTCGGGCGGGTCACCGACCTGCCCGACCCACACGTCATGGAGAACCTTATGTCTTCACGCAGAGAACTGGCCAACGCCATCCGCGCCTTAAGTATGGACGCGGTACAAAAAGCCAAATCCGGCCACCCGGGTGCCCCAATGGGCATGGCCGACATCGCCGAAGTGCTGTGGCGCGAATTCCTGCACCACAACCCGAACAACCCGGCATGGGCCGATCGTGACCGCTTTATCCTCTCTAACGGCCACGCCTCGATGCTGCTTTACAGCCTGCTGCACCTCAGCGGCTACGATCTGCCGATTAACGAGCTGAAAAACTTCCGCCAGCTGCACTCGAAAACGCCGGGCCACCCGGAGCTGGGCTATACGCCGGGCGTGGAAACCACCACCGGTCCGCTGGGCCAGGGGCTGGCTAACGCCGTCGGGCTGGCGATTGCCGAACGCACGCTGGCTGCGCAGTTTAACCGCCCGAATCATGAGATTGTCGATCACTTTACCTACGTGTTTATGGGTGACGGCTGCCTGATGGAGGGGATCTCCCACGAGGTCAGTTCGCTGGCCGGTACGCTGGGGCTGGGCAAGCTGATCGGCTTCTACGATCACAACGGCATCTCAATCGACGGTGAAACCGAGGGCTGGTTTACCGACGATACCGCGAAGCGCTTTGAAGCCTACCACTGGCACGTGGTGCACGAGATTGACGGCCACGATCCTGACGCCATCAGCCGCGCGATTAAAGAGGCGCAGAGCGTCACCGATAAACCGTCGCTGATTATCTGCCGTACGGTGATCGGCTTTGGTTCGCCGAACAAGGCCGGCAAAGAGGAGGCGCACGGCGCACCGCTGGGCGATGAGGAAGTGGCGCTGGCGCGTAAACAGCTGGGCTGGAACCACCCGCCGTTTGAGATCCCGAAAGAGATTTATCGTCAGTGGGATGCGAAAGAAGCCGGTGCCAAAGCCGAGCAGGCATGGCAGGAGAAGCTGAATGCCTATCGGGCCGCCCACCCCGAACTGGCCGCCGAGTACACCCGCCGCATGAACGGAGGCCTGCCGGAGAACTGGCAGCAGGAGACGCAAAAGTATATCGAACGGCTGCAGGCTAATCCGCAGAAAATCGCCAGTCGTAAGGCGTCGCAAAATGCGCTGGAAGCCTACGGCCCGCTGCTGCCGGAGCTGCTGGGCGGCTCCGCCGACCTGGCACCGAGCAACCTGACGCTCTGGTCGAAGTCGACCCCGATTAAAGAGGATCCGGCCGGTAACTATATTCACTACGGCGTACGTGAATTCGGCATGACCGCGATTGCCAACGGCCTCGCCCATCACGGCGGCTTTGTGCCCTACACCGCCACCTTCCTGATGTTTGTCGAATACGCCCGTAACGCGGTGCGCATGGCGGCGCTGATGAAGGCGCGGCAGATTATGGTCTATACCCACGACTCGATTGGTCTGGGGGAAGACGGGCCGACCCACCAGCCGGTGGAGCAGCTGGCCAGCCTGCGCGTTACGCCGAATATGAGCGTCTGGCGTCCGTGCGATCAGGTGGAAACGGCGGTAGCGTGGAAGCACGCGGTAGAGCGCCATCACGGACCAACCGCGCTGATCCTCTCCAGGCAGAACCTGGCGCAGCCGCCGCGCAGCGCGCAGCAGCTGGCCGATATCTCACGCGGCGCTTACGTGCTGCAGGAGAGCGACGGCACGCCGGAGGTGATCCTGATCGCCACCGGTTCCGAGGTGGAAATCACCCTTGGCGCGGCGGCGAAGCTGCAGGCCAGCGGCCATCGGGTGCGGGTGGTGTCGATGCCGTCCACCGACCTGTTTGACGCGCAGGATGCCGCCTATAAAGAGTCGGTGCTGCCGGCAGGCGTAAGCGCGCGGGTGGCGGTGGAGGCCGGTATTGCCGACTACTGGTATAAGTACGTCGGGCTGAACGGTGCGATCGTCGGCATGACCGGTTTTGGTGAATCAGCCCCGGCGGAAAAACTGTTCCCGGAATTTGGCTTTACGGTGGAGAATATCGTTAGCCACGCTGAAGCCCTGCTCAAACCGCACTAACCCTGTTAACCACCCGTTTCAGGCCCCCGTTCGCGGGGGCTTTTTTGTTACTGTCCCTGCGCCAGCATTTCAACCGTGCCCGCCGCCGCCGCCTCAGCGCGCTGCGTTACCCACAGCGTCGGCCAGCGTTCGCTACCGTTCCAGCCGTCACACAGGCTTTGTTGCGCGTACTCCGCCAGACGGAACTGATGGCCGTCGTACTGCCAGCGTGTGGCGACGCCGCAATCCCCCAGCCCACGGGTTTTACTGAAGGTCTGTAGCTCACCGCGGGCGGCATCAAATTCGGCGTTCACCAGCTCCAGCTGGCGGCCGGAAGCGCCGGAGGGCACAAAGGGCAGCGTCAGCGTCAGCAATCGGGCAATAAACGGCGGCTGACGGTTGACCTCAAAGGCGAGATAAATCAGGTTGTAAGCCCCCATTTCACAGCTGACCAACAGCAGGGCTTTATTATCACTGAGCGGGGCTACCTGGCTTTCGCGACGCAGCGGATCGAGCGAACAGAGGTCGTTATCCAGATGCCAGCTGGCGTAATCCAGCAGCTGGCGGCTTTCCCGGCCGCTCAGCGCGCGTGGCGGACGCGGCGCGGAGGAAATCTGTGGCACGTCGGGCGGCGGCGGAAGATCGCTGACGTCCCCCGCACCGGAAGCGACCCACGCGCTGCCACTCTTCACCCGCCCCTGCACTTCATCCATCAGCAGCAGCGCCGCCTTCAGTCCGTGCAGGGAGATCGCCGCCTGCGGGCGATACAGCAGCTGCAGGTTATCGGCATCCCGCACCTGCTGCAGAAACTCTTCAATGGCGATGGCATCAGCGGTGGACCAGTGGTGGGCGGTGACCTGCCAGTTTTTGAGATCGGGCTTCAGGCGCTTGCCGTCCAGCAGCAGATTGTCCTGCAACGTGCCGCCCGGCCGTTCACCGCTGTCGCGATTGCCATAATCAATGCTCAGCCGCGGCCGGTCATCCTCGCCGGCATCGCGCGTCAGCTGCATCACCAGGCCGTTACTGGCGGGGAAACTGCGCACTTCACAGGTGTTCAGGTTATTACAGGTGATTTGCCAGTCGGCGAAGATCTTCTGCAGCGGCTCCGCCTGCAGGCTGGCGATGCAGAACAGCGGTGCCAGGCCGAGCCAGACGCCACGCAAAGCCACGAGTTGTGCGATCCCTGAAGTGCTGAACATGGCGCGTATCACCTCCGGCGAGGGTAAACGCCCATCATCGCGGCAAGCGGCAGTGGCCTCAATCGGATTTATCGGACTGTGGGCCAGAGCGCAGAGCGCATCACACTCTTGCCCTCTCTTATCGATAACTGAACAATTACAGAGGCGGGTGCTGGCAGGCTGACAGGGTTACAGGCGTTAGCCCACCCGCCACCAGCGTAATTAAAAAGTTCAGAGGTGCAGCCAGCCTGCCAGCAGCGCATGCTGCAGCAGGGTGACGGTTTTGCCATCCTGAATACGGCCATCTTTAACCATCGCCCACGCCTGCGGAAAGGTCAGCTCCAGCACGTCGATATCCTCATCGTCGACGCCGCCGCCCGCGCTGGCGCGCTGCGCATCGCTGTATTCGGCGGCAAAGAAGTGGATAAGCTCGGTGACGCCGCCCGGCGACATATACAGCTCAAACAGTTTTTCCACCTCGCCCACCGCGTAGCCGGTCTCTTCAACTGCCTCTTTGCGGATACAGGTTTCGGGTGAGTCGTCGTCCAGCAGCCCGGCGCAGGCCTCAATCAGCATCCCGCTCGGATTACCGTTCACCCAGGTGGCAATGCGGAACTGGCGCGTCAGCACCACGCTGTTTTTTTCACGGTTGTAGAGCAGGATCGTCGCGCCGTTGCCGCGATCGTACACTTCGCGTTTATGACGCAGCGTGGCGCCATCTTTCGCCGTCAGATCGTAGGTGTAGTTACGCAGAACGAACCAGTTTTCAGAGAGGATTTTGTTTTTGATGAGGTCGATTCTGGCGGACATGAGGGGCTCCTGGCATTTTTCGGGAGCCTGTCATTTTAGACAGCTTGCTGCGGGAACGCTATCTGAAACAGACGGGGCAGTCGCCTGCCCCGTCTGACGCTGTAACGTCTTAGCGGTTCATCTCTTCGTCAGCCGCCGCGTGCTGCTCTTCGCTCAGCGAGTGGACACGCTTACGCACCGCGAACCAGCCAATCACCAGCATCACCGCCAGCAGCGGGATAGAGGCGATGGTGTAGGTGCCGTTCGGGTAGTCGAACGCCATCAGCACCAGTACGCTGACCAGGAACAGCAGGGTCAGCCACGAGGTAAACGGCGCGAAAGGCATTTTGAAGCTCACCTCTTCCGCTTTCCCCTCTTTAATTGCCTTACGCAGGCGCATCTGGCAGACCACGATAAACGCCCAGGAGGAGATAATCCCCAGCGCCGCCACGTTCAGCACAATCTCAAACACGCTGGAAGGCACGATATAGTTCAGGTAAACACCGATGATGTAAACGCCAACGGTGACCAGAATGCCGACATAGGGCACGTGCTGTTTGCTCATCTTCGACATGCTTTTTGGCGCAGAGCCGCCCATCGACATCGAACGCAGAATACGGCCGGTAACGTACAGGCCGGAGTTCAGGCTGGAGAGCGCGGCGCTGAGTACCACGATGTTCATGATGCTGCCCGCGTAAGGCACGCCCAGTTTAGTGAAGAAGGTAACAAACGGACTCTGACCGGCCTGGTAGGCATTCCACGGCAGCAGCAGCACCAGCAGCACCACAGAACCGACGTAGAACAGGCCGATACGCCAGATCACACTGTTGATCGCCTTCGGCAGCATGGTTTTCGGGTCTTTACACTCGCCGGCGGCGGTACCGACCATCTCGATTGAGGCGAACGCAAACACCACGCCCTGCACCAGCACCAGCGCCGGCAGCAGACCGTTCGGGAACATACCGCCGTTATCAGTGATCAGGTGGAAGCCGGTGGCGTTACCGTCCAGCGTTTTACCGCTGCCGAGGAACACCACGCCGACCACCAGGAAGATCACGATCGCCGCTACTTTGATTAGCGCGAACCAGAACTCCATTTCGGCGAACCACTTCACGCCGATCATGTTCATGGTGCCGACGATCGCCAGCGCGCCCAGCGCAAACACCCACTGCGGCACATCGCCAAACGCGCCCCAGTAGTGCATATAGAGCGCAACGGCGGTGATATCAACGATACCGGTCATCGCCCAGTTAACGAAGTACATCCAGCCGGCCACATAGGAGGCTTTTTCACCGAGGAATTCACGGGAGTAAGAGACAAAACTGCCGCTGGTTGGGCGGTGCAGCACCAGCTCACCCAGCGCGCGCAGAATAAAGAACGAGAAGATACCGCAGACTAAATAGACCAGCGCCAGCGCCGGACCGGCGGCCTGCAGACGGCCACCGGCACCAAGGAACAGGCCGGTACCGATGGCACCGCCGATCGCGATCATCTGCACGTGGCGATTGTCCATCGCCTTTTTATAGCCGGTATCGTGGGAGTTTAACCAACGTCTTTTCGCCGCACGGGTGTCCGCGCCGGCATTGTGATCTGCTTTCATATTTGACCCTATTGTCCTGTCCACAAGTGATGCGGTTACCTGTCCTGGGTAATCCTGTTTTTTTTATGTGCCATACAAACGTTTGCGTTGACTGCTGCAAGTCTGAACAATATGCCTGGTTTTATCGTCAGGACGATTTACAAATCCCAGGAAATTGCGGCGATGCATCCTAACCGTTCTGTGGAGGTGACGCAAAATATCCGCCGGGTAATTCGTGAGGTTTTGTGATTTTTGTCCGTTTACGCATAAAAAAACCGGCCACATATTGCGGCCGGACAGTGAAATCACTAAGGGACTACTACAGGGATAGGGGTACTGGACGGGATTAACACAAATTAACGATAGATTTCAGCGGTGCCGCTCCACAGGCTGGAATCACCGGGGGTGTCCGCGCTGACCACACGGTAGTGGCTGGCGCCGAGCGCATCGGCTTTCTTCGCCAGCTGATGGGTGGCGTCATCCAGAGTGCCTCTGACGCCAGAGACCTGCACGCTGCCGATGCTTTGCAGGCTAGTGGCCTGGCTGCCATTGACCTGGGTCGCTGCTAAAGTGGTAAACGAGGTGCCAGCCAGCAAAGTGGCCGCCAACAGTATCGGGAGTGTTTTTTTCATCTGGTGCTCCTCAGGGTGTTTGAACGTTACGGGATTGATTATTCACTTTTCAGTGAAAAGCAGCGTTCGGCGATGGTAAAAAGCGGTGCGAGTTTTGCCAGCAAACGTCAGCAATTGTGGTAAATCAGCATGGATGTAAGCAGATATTGCTCTGGTAACACCTGTCGGTGGCAGGTCAGCCGGTTCGGCGGCGTTACAGCACGTTCTGCCGCTCTGCGAGCGGCGTTAAGGTAAAAAACGCCCCCGTTTCAGCGAGGTGAATTTACACATTCTCCTCATTTTCTCCACGATTCGTGCTGCCGCTGCGTCTACAGTGTTATGCTGACGGAGTCTGTTGAATAAACTGATAAATTTGCTCCGCGATGAATGACCACCACGCCACATAAAAACGGCGGCTTTCTTTAGTAATTCTGACTATCAGCAGCGGAGCCTGATAATGGCCAACTTTTTTATCGATCGCCCGATATTTGCCTGGGTGCTGGCGATTCTGATGTGCCTGACCGGCGGGCTGGCAGTGATGTCTCTGCCGGTGGAACAGTACCCGGACCTCGCTCCGCCAAACGTACGAATTACCGCTAACTATCCCGGCGCCTCGGCGGAAACGCTGGAAAACACCGTGACTCAGGTCATTGAACAGAACATGACCGGCATCGACAACCTGATGTATATGTCGTCGCAGAGCAGTAATACCGGCCAGGCCACCATCACCCTGACCTTCACCGCCGGCACTAACCCCGACGAGGCGCGCCAGCAGGTGCAGAACCAGCTGCAGAGCGCGCTGCGCAAACTGCCGCAGGCCGTGCAGTCGCAGGGGGTGACGGTGAACAAGACCGGCGACAGCAATATCCTGATGGTGGCCTTTGTCTCCACCGACGGCAGCATGGATAAGCAGGATATTTCCGACTACGTCGCCAGTAATATTCAGGATCCGCTGAGCCGTATTGACGGCGTTGGCCAGGTGGACGCCTACGGTTCCCAGTACGCCATGCGCATCTGGCTCGATCCGAACAAGCTGATTAACTTCGCGCTGACCACCGCCGACGTGGTCAGCGCCATTGAGTCGCAGAACAGCCAGGTGGCGGTCGGCCAGCTCGGCGGCCTGCCCTCAGTCGACCGCCAGGCGCTGAACGCCACCGTCAACTCCCAGTCGCTGCTGCAGACCCCGCAGCAGTTCCGCGACATCACGCTTAAGGTCAATACCGATGGCTCGGTGGTAACCTTAGGCCAGGTGGCGCAGGTGGAGCTGGGGGCGGAGAAGTATGACTACCTCAGCCGCTACAACGGCCTGGCGGCCTCCGGCCTTGGCGTTAAGCTGGCCTCCGGCGCCAACGAGTTGCAGACCGATACGCTGGTGCGCGCACGCCTCGACGAGCTTTCCCGTTTCTTCCCGCACGGCCTGGAAGCCAAAATCGCCTTTGAGACCACGCCGTTTGTAAAAGCGTCGATCGAGGACGTGGTCAAAACCCTGTTTGAAGCGGTATTGCTGGTGTTCCTGGTGATGTACCTGTTCCTGCAGAACTTCCGCGCCACGCTGATCCCGACTATCGCCGTGCCGGTGGTGCTGCTCGGCACCTTCGGCGTGCTCTACACCTTTGGCTACAGCATCAACACCCTGACCATGTTCGCCATGGTGCTGGCGATCGGCCTGCTGGTGGATGACGCCATCGTGGTGGTGGAGAATGTCGAACGCATCATGAGCGAAGAGGGGCTGTCGCCGCGCGAAGCGACGCGCAAATCGATGGGGCAGATCCAGGGGGCGCTGGTCGGCATCGCGCTGGTGCTGTCGGCGGTGTTTGTGCCGATGGCCTTCTTTGGCGGCACCACCGGGGCGATCTACCGCCAGTTCTCCGTCACCATCGTCGCGGCGATGGTGCTGTCGGTGCTGGTGGCGATGATCCTCACCCCGGCGCTGTGCGCCACGCTGCTTAAACCGCTGGAAAAAGGGCAGCACCACGGCCGTCGCGGTTTCTTCGGCTGGTTTAACCGGGTGTTTAACCGCAACGCCGAACGCTACGAGCGCGGCATTGGCCGTATCATCGCCAGAGGCGGCCGCTGGCTGCTGCTCTATCTGGCGCTGATCGGCGTGATGGCCTTCCTGTTCCTGCGCCTGCCGACATCGTTCCTGCCGCTGGAAGATCGCGGTATTTTCACCACTCAGGTACAGCTGCCCCCGGGTTCCACGATGCAGCAGACGCTGAAGGTGGTGCAGGACGTGGAGCATTACTACCTGACCGAAGAGAAAAACAACGTGGTGTCGGTGTTCGCCACCGTCGGCTCCGGCCCCGGCGGCAACGGCCAGAACGTGGCGCGGCTGTTCGTGCGCCTGACCGACTGGAAAGCGCGCAGCAGCGAGCACGACTCCTCGTTCGCCATTATCGAACGCGCCACCACCGCCTTTAAAAAGATTAAAGAGGCGCGGGTGATCGCCAGCAGCCCTTCGGCGATTACCGGGCTGGGCAACTCAGCCGGGTTTGATATGGAGCTGCAGGATCACGGCGGGCTGGGCCACGACGCGCTGATGAGCGCGCGTGACACGCTGCTTGAAATGGCGCAGAACAATCCCTCGCTGACCCGCGTGCGCCACAACGGACTCGACGACAGCCCGCAGTTGCGCATCCATATCGACCAGCGCAAGGCGCAGACGCTGGGCGTGTCGCTGGACGACATCAACGACACGCTGCAAACCGGCTGGGGCTCGACCTATGTGAACGACTTCCTCGATCGCGGCCGGGTGAAGAAGGTCTATGTGCAGGCAGCGGCGAAGTACCGCATGCTGCCGGACGACATTAACCGCTGGTACGTGCGTAACGGCAGCGGCGAGATGGTGCCGTTCAGCGCCTTTGCCAGCTCGGGCTGGGAGACCGGCTCGCCGCGGCTGGAGCGTTACAACGGCTACTCATCGCTTGAGATCGTCGGCGAATCGGCGGCGGGGGTCAGCAACGGCGCGGCGATGGACGTTATGGAGGGGCTGGTCAGCAAGCTGCCCACCGGCATCGGCCTGCAGTGGACAGGCGCCTCGCTGCAGGAACGGATGACCGGCGCACAGGCCCCTGCCCTTTACGCGCTGTCGCTGCTGGTGGTATTCCTGTGCCTGGCGGCGCTCTATGAGAGCTGGTCTATTCCGTTCTCAGTGATGCTGGTGGTGCCGCTGGGGGTGATTGGCGCGCTGGTCGCCACCTGGCTGCGCGGGCTGGAGAACGACGTCTACTTCCAGGTGGGGCTGCTGACGGTAATCGGCCTGTCGGCCAAGAATGCCATTCTGATCGTCGAATTTGCCAACGAGCTGAACACCCGTGGTAACGACCTGGTGGAGTCGACGCTTGCTGCCTCACGCCAGCGCCTGCGGCCGATTCTGATGACCTCGCTGGCATTTATCTTCGGCGTGCTGCCGATGGCCACCAGCAGCGGTGCGGGTTCGGCCAGCCAGCACGCGGTGGGCACCGGGGTGATGGGCGGGATGATCTCCGCCACCGTGCTGGCGATTTTCTTTGTACCGCTGTTCTTTGTGCTGGTACGCAGGCGCTTCCCGCTGAAGACGAAACCTGGTACAAACACACCAGCCTGACCGGAAATGAAAAAGGCAGCCCGTTGGGGGCTGCCTTTCGTTGTACGGGTCACTGAAGATAAAGCAGGTGAATAACGTCGCCGCGCTTTTCTTAGCTGAAGCCAATTACTTGCGTAACATCGCTTCAATAAAGTCTTTCCAGTTCCCTAGTTCTAAATCAATCATAACGTCCTCACTTTTATTGTGGGGCCATGATAGTTGCTTTTTTGTGCAAAGAAAATACGGAAATTTCATTTGCTGCTATCGCTGAAACCATTTATGCCGGTTTATTGAACGATTTGTGGGGTGGCGCACATTCCGTTGCTGATGATTTCGCAGGGGATTATCCGGGTAAGCTTGCTGTCAATGGCTGGAGCGGATGCCATGGCCCATTGTCTGCCCCTGTTCAGCGAGCAGCCGAAGGATGCCAAACGCGGCGGGCGGTGGATTGGCTTCGTTGAGGGGATATCTGGCGACGTTTACCAGCCGGACTGTAGGATATCTGGTGGCGTTCAGCTGCCGCGTTGAGGATTACATGGAAGAGTTTACCGACCCCGCTACGGGGGCCGTAAAGGCATTACTTCAGGATGATCACTTTATCGTAGCCGCCGCTGTCGCTGTCGATGTGGGTTTTAGCATCCGGATGATCCTTGATCACCGCATCGACAACCAGTGCGAAATCATCGCAACGCGACAGTTTTTTACGGGTAATCACAATGCTGGACTGCGTCTCTTCAACCGTATGCGCGGCTGACTCTTTCAGATAGTTCATCGCTCCCTTCCTCCTGATACGGGTTCTCTACCCTGTGGATGTTGCGCTCGTTTTTGTGGTCATGCATTGAGCCAGATCCGAATATAGATGAATCCCACAAAAAACAGAAGGGTACGAAAGTCTGAGAATGGGCTTTGCCAGCATTAACGGCCACAGTTGCTTGTAGCCTGAGGGATGTGGTGCCATAGGAGAACATCTTACGGAGATGACATCAGGGAAATGGCATCGGTAAGCACCACTGTATATCAATGCCTGAGGGGCTTTGGGAGCAGGTTAACGCCTGCCCGACAGGGTGGTACTAAATGCGCGCAAGCTCATCATCGGAAAGGCCCGTAAGCTCCTGAACCGAAACCCGTGGCATCCCTGACAGAAGCAACCTCCCAGCAATTTCGAGTTTGCTTTCCAGGCGACCTTTCTGCTCACCAAGCAGGATCCCTTTCTCCAGACCTTTCTCCAGACCTTTCTCCAGACCTTTTTGTTCAAGTTGCTGTGCGATAGTCATCAGTTCTTCCTCATGCTGTGGCACTTTCTGCGCCAGTCCGCGTAAGAAGGCTTCGGCATCTTTTGCCTCACCTGCCTGAGTAATATAGTTTATCAACGTGACCAGCTGTTGTCCCGTAATATGACCCGCTATCAGGATCGTAGCCAGTCGGTCAAGCAGCTCAGCGAGATCGCGCTGATGGATATGCTTTTGAATCAAGGTCAGCGCAGCCATGCTGCGATGATTCATAATTTCATCATCAGGGATCACTGTCACATCAACAAGCGGAAAATCACCACTGTAGAGCCGACCAGCCAGCTGTGGGTCGTCGAATGCCTGCAGCCAGTTAGTTGAATGAGGATAGGGGCTGCGCTTACCGGTATAAAACAAAATCGGTATCACCAGTGGCAGCGCCCGATGGCCCGCTTCCAGATGACGCTGCATCGCCGCCACCGCGTAACGCATCATCCGAAATGCCATCATTTTGTCCGGCGTAGACTGATGCTCGATCAAAACGTGGATGTAGCCGTCGCCAGTGCGGGTCTTCAGGCTGTATAGCACGTCACTGTAGAAGGCGTGCAGGCTCCTCTCTACAAAACTGCCTGACTCAAGCTTAAGCGAACTGAGATCGCAAACAGCCCGGTATTCTGCCGGCAAATGCAGCTCGATAAACTCACGCGCCGTTTCCGGGTGGGTGAGAAAAGCTTTGAAGGTAGCATCATGAGGTATCGCCGTTGTTTTCTTCATCTTACCTCCCTGTTGTATCAGTACTTCCTGTTTCGCGAACTTATAAGCATCGGCTTATTTCAAATTAATTGAATCGTAATTTCTTGAATTTTAGCGACGAACTGAGACGTTAAAGGCCTCTTCAGGACGACAAGGTGCATGAACCTTTGCGTACAGTGGTGGCGTTCAGTGGTGACCCCCTGTTGTGCAAACAAGCGGAACGATTCCCGTCAGAGATGGATCAATCCCTGCGCATGGTGCATGATCTTCCTCATCCCGCAGCATGTTACGACTTTCTGCCCAGCGCGCTAAGACCGTAGCTGTTGCGCCATCATTCGACAGGGGACTCAATGAACAACAATAATGAAAACAATGTGCTGACCATGTACGGCATCAAAAACTGCGATACCATCAAAAAAGCGCGCAAGTACCTGGAGAGCCAGGGCGTTGACTACCGGTTTCATGATTACCGCGCCGACGGGCTGGATGCGGCGCTGTTAGCCCGCTTCGTTGAGGTGCTTGGCTGGGAGGCGCTGCTTAATACCCGCGGTACCACCTGGCGTAAACTGGATGAGGCGACGCGTAATGCGGTGAATAATGCAGCAGCCGCGCAGGAAGTGATGCTGGCGCAGCCGTCAATCATCAAACGCCCGTTGCTCTGCAACGCACAGGGCTCTATGCTGCTGGGCTTTAGTGAAGCCACTTACTCGTCGTTTATCCAGGAGAAGCCCTAATTATGTACTGTCCGGTCATTGAGCTGACGCAGCAGCTTATTCGTCGCCCTTCCCTCAGCCCCGATGATGCCGGTTGTCAGGCCATTCTGATTGCGCGCCTGCAGGCGCTGGGCTTCACCATTGAACCGATGACCTTTGGCGATACGCTGAACTTCTGGGCGTGGCGCGGCCAGGGGGAAACCCTCGCCTTTGCCGGCCATACCGACGTGGTACCCACCGGTGACGCCAGCCGCTGGATCAACCCGCCGTTTGAACCGACCATCCGCGACGGCATGCTGTTTGGCCGCGGTGCCGCCGATATGAAAGGCTCGCTGGCGGCGATGGTAGTGGCAGCCGAACGTTTTGTGGCATCAAACCCACAGCATAAAGGCCGTCTGGCGTTTCTGATCACCTCTGATGAAGAGGCCAGCGCGGTTAACGGCACGGTTAAGGTGGTGGAAGCGCTGATGGCGCGTAACGAGCGCCTGGACTACTGCCTGGTTGCTGAGCCATCCAGCACCGAGGTGGTCGGCGACGTGGTGAAAAACGGCCGTCGTGGCTCGATGACCGCCAGCCTGACGATCCATGGCGTGCAGGGGCATGTTGCCTACCCACACCTGGCCGATAATCCGGTCCACCGGGCGATGCCGGCACTGAATGAGCTGGTGGCTACCGTGTGGGACCAGGGTAACGAGTTCTTCCCACCGACCAGCATGCAGATTGCTAACGTGCAGGCCGGTACCGGCAGCAACAATGTGATCCCCGGTGACTTCTTTGTGCAGTTTAATTTCCGCTTCAGCACCCAACTGACCGACGCGCTGATCAAACAGCGTGTGCAGGAACTGCTGGATCGTCACCAGCTGCGCTACAGCATTGAGTGGAATGTCTCCGGCCAGCCGTTCCTGACGTCACGCGGCAAGCTGGTGGATGCGGTGGTTAACGCCGTTGAGCACTATAATGAGATCAAGCCCCAGTTGCAGACCACCGGCGGCACCTCCGACGGGCGCTTTATTGCCCGTATGGGTGCGCAGGTGGTGGAGCTGGGTCCGGTAAATGCCACCATTCATAAGATCAATGAGTGCGTGAAGGCCGCCGATCTGCAGCTGCTGAGCCGCATGTATCAGCGCATTATGGAGCAGTTGATCGCATAAAGGTGAAACGATGGAATTTTTAAAAGAGTACTGGTGGATCCTGGTGATCCTGCTGATGGTCGGCATTCTGATGAACGTCTATAAAGATCTGAAGCGCATCGATCATAAAAAGTATATGGATAACCGTCCCGAGCTGCCGCCACATCGTGATTTCAACCACAAGTGGGATGACGAAGACGACTGGCCGAAGAAGAAGTAATCCTCTCATAAGGGCCAGCGGCGCTGGCCCTTTGCGTATTACATCAGCGTAATCACATCATCTTCGCCCGGCTTACCGCCGCCGAGCGCTTCATCGAAGTAGCGGCGCGGCACGGTGGTCTGCAGGCGGTGGAGAGCAAACTGCATCGCACGGTCGTCGATGGCGTGCGGCAGATCGTCGACGATATCCAGGGTGACGTCGCCGCCCAGCGCGGTTACACGCTCATCCGCCTCAACCGCGTGAGTCAGCGGCATCACCCGGTCGTCATCACCGTGGATCAGATGGATGGTGGTACGGTTGTCCGCGCGCAGCGGCAGCGTGGCGTAGCCGCCGCTAAAGGCCACCACCCGCCCGGCCAGCTCTGGCTGCGCTTTAACCGCTTCCAGTACCATCGTGGCCCCTTGGGCGAAACCGACCAGCGCGGTGGCGTCAGCCCGTAAGCCACTCAGCTGCTGCCAGTGGCGGACGCCGGCGATAAAGGTCGACATCACCGCATCCACCCGCGGCTGAGGGTCGTCATCCTCAGCGCTGAGCGGTGTGAACCACTGATAGCCGCCGTCGGGCGCCTGCTGCGGCCCGCCAAGGCTGACCACCAGCGCACGCGGGAAGGCGCCGGCAAACCAGCGGCCGATCTGGCCCATCGCCACCGGGTTATCCCCCGCCGCATGGTAGAGCAGAAACAGCTGCGTGGCCGGCAGCGACGGCTGTTGCACCACCACGTGGTGGCGTTCGTGGTTATCGTTCATGGTGTTCTCCTTAAGTGCTGGCAGGATCATACGCCCGCTACGGACAAAGAAAACTGGGAATTTTTGACCGGGTTAGTGAATTTATTGCAACGAACCCACCCACTCACGCCAGGCGGATGCCCGCTGCGGGTCCTGCGTCTGCAGCCCCTGCTGCGCCTCCTGACGCCAGGCGGCCAGCAGCGCCTTACGGCCGCTCAGGCCATATTGCTGGCAGATCTGCGCCGGGCTGCGCTTTTCCAGCATCAGCGCCCGCAGCAGCGGTAACCCGCTATCAGGCTGGCTGACCAGCCGCCCCAGCGCCGCAAGGCTGGCCTCCCACGGCCGGTGCGCCCAGGCGAAGCCGGCCAGTTCGCGCCAGTCGTCTTCTTCCAGCTGATTATCGCCGCCAGCCGCCAGCGGCAGTGCCGGATCGTCCAGCCACTGGCGCAGCCAGTAGCCTTCGCGCTCCAGTCGCCGTTGCGCCAGCTGCGCCAGCTGGTGGCCCGCTTCGCTCAGGGGCAGGATCGCCATTGCGGTGTAGCAGCCGCTGCTGGCTTCGCGCTGGCTGCCGATGCGCACCAGCAGGAAGCCGCAGCGCTGCCAGAACTGCCACAGCCCGGCGGTAAAGCCGAAGCTGACCGAAAGGTAGTCCAGCCGCGCAGCCGCCTGCAGCGCGTGCGCCACCAGCTGCTGGCCGATCCCCTGACCGCGCAGCGGCGCGGCCACGGCGATACGGCTGATGCGCCGCGAGCGCAGCTGAGCCGCAACGCTGAAGCCCGCGTGCGCCGCCAGCGACTGCGCCAGCAGGTTTCCGCGCGGGCGGCGCAGCCCGGCCCACACCGCGTCGGCCAGCGCTGCAGGCAGTCCGCCCTCCTCCACCAGCCATAACGCCCCCTGCACCGTGTGTTCACGCTGCGCGGCGATAAAGTGCTGCCCCGGCGCATCCATCATCCGCCGTAAATCGAGCGGCGAGGTACGGTAATGGGCGCTGGTCAGCAGTTGATAGACTGCGGCCATAAGTTGCGGCTGCCGCGCCCAGTCCGCTTGTTCAAGCGGCAGATAGCGGGTGACGCACGCCGGGGCATCCGCCACCCGATCGTCCAGCAGCAGCGCCTCAGAGATAAACGCTTCCAGCGGGTCGTCGGCCGCCCAGCGCAGCGCAGGATCCAGCCGCCAGTAGTGGCATTCCGGCAGCGCCGCGCAGAACTTCAGCAGGAAGCCGCGTCCGGTGCCCTCATAGCCCTGCACGGTGGTGGTCAGCAGCACGCGCGGGAAGCGGGTGACCAGCTGCTGGAGAATCGGAGCGGGGATCGCCGCCGCCTCATCAATCAGCAGCCAGTCGGCAGAAAAATGAGAGAACCGGGTTGCTGCGGGTGGCTGCGGGGCTGGCCCGGTCATAACGCCCTTTTTCATCGGCGGGCAGCCATCAGAGGGTAATGGCATGGGCTGAAGCGCATTCGGCCCCGTTGCAGCCGCTGAATCAGCAGCGCTGTTCATCTCAGCTAAGAGCCGATCCGGCGCGATAAAGTGAAACGCCTCACCGGCAAACTGCGCCAGTACGTCGGTAGCCACCCTGGCCGGCGCGGTGACCAGGCAGCGCCCCGGCCAGCGGGCGGCAAGCAGGCCGGCCAGCGCCGATTTTCCACGCCCGCGCGGGGCAGTCAGCACCTGGATGCCGGGCGGGCTACGCAACAGCTGTGCAAGGATCTGCTGCTGCTGGCTGTTGTCGGGCAGCCAGGCGGGCGCGGTGGGCAGTGGGGAAAGCGCCAGCGGCGCATGCTGCCGCCAGACCGCCACGCGCGGGTCCTCAAGCATCAGCCGCTGCAGCCGCCGAACAAAGCGTGGGCTGGACTGCGGCTCTGCGCCTTCACTCCAGCGCAGCGAGTCTTCATCCGCCTGCTGCGGCCAGCCGTGCCACTCCGGTACCAGCAGCAGCAGCCAGCTGCCGGCGCGCAGCGTGCCGGCCAGCGCGGCCAGCGCCTCAGCGTGAAATCCGCGTCGGGCATCAAACACCGCGTGCTGAAACTCGCGGCCAAGTAGGGTGCGTACCGCAGAAGGTAAGCAGTGCGCAGGTTGTCGCGGAAGACTCTCTGTAACGTCCTCACTGCAGCGATCGTCTGACGTGGCCGCACCGGGGGCAACAACATATCGCCGGGAATATGATGCCGCAACGGACGGCGCAGCGCCGGGCGGCATATCCCCCACATAAAGCCAGTCGCCCGGCAGCTGCGCCATCACCGCCTGCGCACGCTGGGCCACCCAGGTGTCGTCACCGCTGATTACCAGCAGCCGCCGCCAGCCCTGCAGCAGCAGCTGCGCGGTGGCGTCCTGCAAATCCATCGCCGCTTACCCGCTAAAGGTGTTGCACTGCGCGGGGTTGCCGCTGTCAAAGCCCTGTTTAAACCAGGTCTGGCGCTGCTGTGAGGTACCGTGGGTGAAGCTGTCCGGCACCACCTGCCCCTGCCCACGCTGCTGCAGTCTGTCATCGCCGATCGCCTCAGCCGCATTCAGCGCTGACGCCAGATCCCCTTCCTCCAGGATATTCTCTTTCATCATGTAGTGCCCCCAGACGCCGGCAAAACAGTCCGCCTGCAGCTCCATCTTCACCGACAGCTGATTAATCTGCGTCTGGCTGGCGCCCTGCTGCATCTGCCGCACGCGTTGCTCAATGCCCAGCAGGTGCTGCACGTGGTGCCCAACCTCGTGCGCAATCACGTAGGCCTGCGCAAATTCGCCGCCCGCGCCGAGTTTGGTTTTCATTTCGTCGTAAAAAGAGAGGTCGATATACACTTTGCTGTCCGCCGGGCAGTAGAATGGCCCCATCGCCGACTGGCCGGTGCCGCAGGCGGTGGCGGTCTGGTTGCGGTACATCACCAGCACCGGCGGCTGCCAGGGTTTGTCCATCTGCTTAAACAGCTGCTGCCAGGTATCTTCGGTAAAGGCGAAGATGGTACGGCTGAAGCGCGCCGCTTCGTCATCCTGCGGCGTGCTGCGCTGCTGTTGCTGGCCGCTCTGCGACAGCGAGCTGCCGTCGCCGGTTAGCAGCGGCGTAAGGTCGTAGCCGTAGTAGCCGGCCACCATCACCAGCAGCAGCAAAACAATACCGCCCTTGCCGCGCGGAATGCGCATACGCCCACCGCCGACGCTACCCGACTGGTTACGTCGGTCTTCCACATTGTCGCTTTCGCGACGTCCCTGCCAGCGCATAGCGGCCTCTTTGATGTTCAGTGCGTTTGATAGGGCAATTCTAGTCGTGCCTGGGGGGGAAAACCAGCGGCAAAGGCGTTAACGATGGGAGGAGCACAGGGCAGACACCAGACCCACCCTGCCAGATAGCGAAAACAGACGCCCTTTCCACGCCGGTCAGGCGGGGAAAGGGCTGCTTACCCGGAGGAAAGATGGCGCGGCGTTAGTCGAGCTTCACGCCGAGACGATTAGCCACTTCTTCGTAGGCTTCAATCAGGCCACCGAGGCTCTGACGGTAACGGTCTTTGTCCAGCTTCTCAAGGGTCTCTTTGTCCCACAGGCGGGCACCGTCCGGCGAGAACTCATCGCCGAGCACCACTTCACCGTTAAACAGGCCAAACTCCAGCTTGAAGTCAACGAGGATCAGGCCAGCGTCGGCGAACAGCTTGCTCAGCACGTCGTTGGCCTTATAGGTCAGTTCGCGCATCCGCGCCAGGTTCTCTTTGTTCACCCAGCCGAAGGTCTCGCAGTAAGACTCATTGACCATCGGATCGTGTTTGGCATCGTCTTTCAGGAACAGGTCAAACAGTGGCGGGTTAAGGATCAGGCCCTCTTCCACACCCAGACGCTTCACCAGCGAGCCGGCAGCACGGTTACGCACTACGCACTCTACCGGCACCATATCCAGCTTTTTCACCAGCGCTTCGTTATCTGAAAGCAGGGCTTCCATCTGCGTTGGGATACCGGCTTCCTGCAGTCTGGTCATGATGAAGTGATTGAACTTATTGTTAATCATTCCCTTACGATCAAACTGCTCGATACGCTCACCGTCCAGCGCTGACGTATCATTACGGAATTCGAGTACCAACAGATCCGGGTTTTCGGTGCTGTAAACGGTTTTCGCTTTGCCGCGATACAACTCAGCTTTTTTTTGCATCTTGTTTAACTCCAACGTGAGTACCCTGAACATCGACCGGGTAGTGAATACTGTCGGGTCGGCATCGCCAACCGCTACAAATTTTCTGCGGGGGAATTATATGTGCCCCGGCTTAAAAACCGAAGCAATCGTTTACGTAAACTGAAAAGAAATAAAAAAAGGCCGGGATTTCTCCCGGCCTTCTGGCTTACCTGAATGCCGCCTGGAACACGGCCACCAGCGCATCGTTCTGCGACTGGGTGAGCGGATGCCCCTTCGGATCGAGGAACTGCAGGCTGCTGCGGTTGTCGAGGTCACCGACCTGCAGCTTGTACTTGCCGTTAGTCAACTGCGGGTCTTTCGCGCCCAGGGTATCCCAGGTGCTGTCGGACGGTGCCTTGTAGGTAACCTCCAGGCTGCCCTGTGAACGGTTGCTGTCAGTCACTTCCATGCCGACACGGTTCAGCGTGGCCGGCAGACGCTGCCAGACCGCGTTAAACGGTGCGCGGACGATCAGGTTTGGCAGGCCGGTATCATCGGCACCACTCTGCACGTCGATCTGGCTGACGCTGCGATTAGCGGCGGCATCTTCACGGCGTGTTTCGTCTTTATCCAGGCCGGTGCTGATTTCGTTCAGCATCTGCGCGGTGTAACGCTGCAGCTGCACCGGCGAATTAACGGCTTTACCTTCCTGCTCCAGCTCCAGCAGCTTGACGGTCAGCGCCTGCTGATAACCCTGCTGCTGCACGCTTATCTGGTAACGGCCACGGTACTGATGGTCTTCATCGGCACGGTTCCACTGCACCCAGTCAGTGGTCAGCGACTGGCTGGCATCCTGACGGCTGGCAACCGGGAACTTCGCCGCTTCCACCGCACTTACCACCTGCGGCCACAGTGAACCGCTGCGGCTGTCCACCAGCAGAATTCCGCTGTTGCCGGCAAACTGGGTGCGGGTGCCGTTCATTAGCGCCAGCGTCTGGGACGGCGGACGAATATCCAGTTGCTTACCGACCTGGCCCTGACTGCTTGCGGATGGGATCTCATAATCGCCATTTTCCACCGGCAGGATCATGCCCGCAGGTGCGTGCAGATCGCGGAGCTCCGGCGATTTCAGGTAGGATTCATCACCGCTAACCTGACGCTTATAACGCTGGTCGCTTGAACATGCTGCCAGCAGCATCACTAACGACAGCCCCACCGCTTTCGCTACCGTGGACTTTTGTACTGAGTAAGCCATTACTTCTCCCTAAATTTACAGCAGGCCGGCTTTGATCAGCGCCTGCTCTACAACCGGACCACCGGCATCGGTCAGCGGCGTCATTGGCAGACGCAGCGTGTCGGTTGCAATTAATCCTAAACGCTTCGCAGCCCACTTGACCGGAATAGGATTGGGTTCAACAAACAGCTTCTGATGCAGGTGCATCAGGCGCTGGTTCAGGCGGCGCGCGTCGGCAAACCTGCCCTCTTTTGCCAGAGCGCAAAGTTCAACCATTTCACGCGCGGCGATGTTCGCCGTCACCGAAATCACCCCGTGGCCGCCCAGTTGCATAAAGTCCAGCGCCGTTGCGTCATCGCCGCTAACCAGCACAAAGTCTTCATCAACCAGCTCTTGGATCTGACTAACCCGCGATAAGTTCCCGGTGGCTTCTTTGATTCCGATAATATTTTTAATTTTAGCCAGGCGACCCACGGTTTCCGGCAGCAGATCGCAGCCGGTACGGGAAGGAACGTTATACAGCATCTGCGGCAGGTCGGTGCTTTCAGCAATCGTTTTAAAGTGCTGGTACAACCCTTCCTGCGTCGGACGGTTATAGTAAGGCGTCACTGACAGGCAGCCAATAACCCCTGAATTATTAAAACGTTTAGTGAGAGAAACGCCCTCGGCAGTGGCATTGGCCCCGGTGCCGGCAATGATCGGAATGCGACCGTCAGCGAGTTCCAGCGTCAGCATTACCACGTCGCCGTGCTCTTCATGGCTCAGGGTGGCAGATTCGCCGGTGGTTCCTACAGAAACAATTGCCGCGGTTCCGCTGGCAACATGGTAATCAATCAGTTTTTTCAGGCTCGCACGGCAAACGTTGCCTTTGTCATCCATTGGCGTGATGATCGCTACAAGACTTCCCGTAAACATTGGTCATTCCCTCCACAAACAAGTGCTTCATGGTACGGGGGAGCACGTCATAAAAGCAAGGGGACAAGGCGGCTCAGGCGCTTGTCAGCAGTTTTTTTTATGTTTACCTTAGGGTTATTAGTTTTTAGACAGGAAGCCCGATTTTGCCACACTCTTCACAACAGCATCTGGTTATCACCGCGCTGGGGGTTGACCGCCCCGGCATCGTTAATGCCATTACCCGCCACGTCAGCAGCTGCGGATGTAATATCGAGGATAGCCGGCTGGCTATGCTTGGCGATGAGTTCACCTTTATCATGCTGCTTTCCGGCAGCTGGAACGCCATCACCCTGATTGAGTCGACCCTGCCGTTAAAAGGGGCCGAGCTGGAGCTGTTGATCGTGATGAAGCGCACGCATGCTACCCCACGTCCGCCGATGCCGGCCACCGTGTGGGTGCAGGTTGAAGTGGCCGACTCGCCGCACATCATCGAGCGGTTTACCGACCTGTTTGACAGCCATCAGATGACGATTGCAGAACTGGTTTCCCGCACGCAGCCGGCGGATGAAAACCAACCCCCGTTACTCTATATTCAGATCACGGCACACAGCCCCGTCAGCCCGGATGCCTCATTTATCGAGCAAGCGTTCAACCGCCTATGTACAGAACTTCAGGCTCAGGGCACTATTAGGACCGTCTCTCATCATGGTGCCTGATCGGCTACCATCCTGATGAGAAACCGTTCGGATCTTACCCACAGCATGACGAATAAATACGGAGAGTAGTAATGAATCCACTGAAAGCCGGTGATGTTGCACCGAAATTTAGTTTGCCCGATCAGGATGGCGAACAAGTTAATTTAGCCGACTTCCAGGGACAGCGCGTTCTGGTCTATTTCTACCCGAAGGCGATGACGCCGGGCTGCACCGTACAGGCGTGTGGTCTGCGCGACAGCATGGATGAGCTGAAACAAGCAGGCGTTGATGTGCTGGGGATCAGCACCGATAAACCGGAAAAACTGTCGCGTTTTGTTGAGAAAGAACTGCTGAATTTCACCCTGCTGTCCGATGAAGATCACCAGGTTTGTGAACAGTTTGGTATCTGGGGCGAGAAGACCTTTATGGGTAAAACCTATGACGGGATCCACCGTATCAGCTTCCTCGTGGGCACTGACGGTAAGGTTGAGAAAGTCTTCGATGATTTCAAAACCAGTAACCACCACGATATTGTGATGGATTACCTGAGAAGCGCCTGACGGTAAGCGGGCCGCAGGGTCACCTGCGGCCCGCTTCAGACCTCAGTGGGTCAGAGTGTGGCTATCAGCAGGTAGTTCAGAGCACCCGCCCGCCAGCGTCACGCGGTTGCGCCCGGCATTTTTCGCCTGATAGAGCGCGTCATCTGCCTGCTTAAACGCCTGCTCCATGGTGCCGCCGCCGGCAGACCACGACGCAACACCAATCGAAATAGTAACGTGGCCGACCGGCTCCAGTGAGCGCTCACTAATCCGCATCCGTACCCGCTCCGCAATTGCCAGCGACGTCGCACGATCGGCGGCGGGCAGGATCATCAGGAACTCCTCACCGCCGTTACGGCATACTACATCACTCTGCCGCGCCCCCTGCTGCAGCTGAGCCGCAATCGCTTTGATCACCTCATCACCGACGTCGTGGCCCCAGGTATCATTTACCCGTTTGAAGAAATCAATATCCAGCGCCAGTACGGCAAACGGCTGCGCGGTAGCGAGGAAGTAATCCAGTACCGCATTCAGACCGCGGCGGTTGAGCAGCCCGGTCATCGGATCGGTTTGCACCTCACTTTTCAGCCGGCCAATTTTATCCTGCATCACGCTGATTCCGGCCAGCATTGCCCGTTTGATTTGCGAGGCCTCATAGTACCAGGAGCGGATGCTGTTGATCTCGCCCGAAACGCCCGAGGTGTCCATTTTGCTGGCCTTACGCGCCAGCTGCCACAGCGGCATGGCAATCAGCCGCGCCAGCAGCAGGGCGATGATCAGCGTCAGCAGCGCAAACGGCACCGAGTGTTTCAGCACCTGTAACAGCAGGCTGTTCAGCGGCGTGAGGGTGGCGGCGACCGGTTTCAACGCCACAATCGTCCAGCCGGCGGCCGGCACGCTGGCATAGCCGGCCAGCATCGGCTCGCCGTTACTGCCTGCTACCCGCTGATAACCGTTGACCTCGCGGGCACGTTGTTCATCGCTGACCGGTGGCAGCATTTTTTGCCCGATCATCTGCGGGTCCTGGTGATACAGCACCCGATTGCCGGCATCAATCACAAACAGCGACGAGCCGTCACGATAAAACTGTTCGCCCAACAGCTCGTTAAGAATACTTTTCTTTTTCAGGTAGATGGAGCCGCCAACATACCCCAGGTAGCTGCCGGTTTTCGACCAGATGGGCCAGGAAACAAACACCATCAGGTTACTGGCGGCAGAGATGGTCGGCTCGCTGATCAACGGCTTACGCTGTGACAACGCCTGGCGCGCGGCACCCGAATTCAGGTGCATGCCTTTCAGCATCAGCGACTCAGGGGAGATCGCTTTGACCCAGCCGTTAGCGTCAACGATCACCACCGAGTTAAAGCTGTTGGTTTGCTCACGCAGCCGGTCTACTTCCGCCTGCAGTGTCGCATCGTTGTCGATGCCCTCACTCAGCGTTCTGGCACTGTAGGCCAGCTGTGACTGGGCCAGCTGGAAGAACAGTTCAGTGGTGGAGGCCAGCTTGGTGGCGTAAACGCGGTTTGCTTCCAGCGTATTACCGATCAGCACGTCGCGCTGTACCCGCCAGCTGGCGTACAGGGAATTGGCGAGCGTAATCACAATGCTGGCGACCGCCAGCAGCGTGATCAGGGTGCGCAAGTCGGTTTTGAGGCGCAGAATCCTCATCACCGGCTCACCGTTGTGATAAATGTCATGATAGCGCCTTAATATTTTTTTATGCGCGTTGTAATAAGCGTGTGTGTAATGCCCTGGTGAATTGCCCGTCAATTGTACACGGCTGTACGGGTTTGGAAACAATTTACGTGAGCGCGGTAACAGAATGGACGCGTTTTTCGGTGCTCCCGTCGAGGGGGCATCGCAACGGGTCATTAGCCATTTCCATCACCGCGCCTGATGGTTAAGATGGCAGGAATACGTGCTCTGCGTTGCGGCACGGGAAAGAACATTTCGGCGTTTTGCCGTTAAAATCTGGATGTCCTTATTAGGGTTTACCTATGCTTATGCGATTGAAAAAAAGCCTGTTGGCCGCAACAATCCTGACTGCCACGGCCCTGCCCGCGCTGCCGGTGGCCGCTGATATTAGCGACAATCTGCCGGATATTGGCACCACCGCGGGCGCCACGCTGTCGATCGGCCAGGAACTGCAGATGGGCGACTTTTACGTGCGCCAGCTGCGCGGCAGCGCGCCGATCATTAATGACCCGCTGCTTAGCCAGTACATCAACCAGCTGGGGCAACGGCTGGTTTCCCACGCCTGGTCGGTGAAGACACCGTTCCACTTTTATCTGATCCGCAACGATGAAATTAACGCCTTTGCCTTCTTCGGCGGCAACGTGGTGCTGCACTCTGCCCTGTTCCGCTACAGCGATAATGAAAGCCAGCTGGCCTCGGTGATGGCGCATGAGATCTCGCACGTCACCCAGCGCCATCTGGCGCGCGCAATGGAAGATCAGCAGCGCAGCGCTCCGCTGACCTGGGTCGGCGCGCTGGGGTCGATTCTGCTGGCGATGGCCAGCCCTCAGGCGGGCATGGCGGGGCTGGCTGGCACCCTGGCCGGCACCCAGCAGGGGGTAATCAGCTTTACCCAGCAGAACGAACAGGAGGCTGACCGCATTGGCATTCAGGTGCTGCAGCGGGCGGGGTTTGACCCGGAAGCGATGCCGGCCTTCCTGCAGAAGCTGGCCGATGCCTCGCGGTTTACGTCTAAACCGCCGGAAATTCTGCTGACCCACCCGCTGCCGGACAGCCGCCTGGCCGATGCGCGTAACCGCGCCAACCAGATGAAGCCGGTAGTGGTGCAGTCGTCACAGGATTACTACATGGCCAAAGTCCGCGCGCTGGGGATGTTCGCCACCGGCAAAAATCAGCTGGGCGAAGACCTGCTTGCCACCCTGGCGAAGGGCAATACCCGCGAGCAGGCAGCGGCGCGCTATGGTAAAGCGGTACTGCTGCTGGGCGAAAGCAAATTCGCTGAGGCCGGCAAACAGATCGCCCCGCTGCTGGCCAGCCAGCCCGGTAATCCGTGGTATCTGGATATCATGACCGATATTGATATTGGCCTGCATCAGCCACAGCAGGCCATTAACCGGCTGTTGGCTGCTAAGGGCATTAACAGCAACCCGGTACTGATGCTGAACCTAGCGAATGCCTATGTTGAAGCGAAACAGCCGGCTAACGCCAGTAAGGTGCTGTATCGCTATACGTTCACCAATAAGGATGATCCCAACGGCTGGGATCTGCTGGCGAAGGCCAGCGCCGATCAGGGGCTGTCGGACGAAGAGCAGGCGGCGCGTGCGGAAGGGCTGGCGCTGGACGGCCAGCTGGATCAGGCGATCCGCAGTCTGAGCAGCGCCAGCGCGCAGTCTCCGCTCGGCAGCCTGAAACAGGCGCGCTACGATGCGCGTATAGATCAGCTGCGGCAGCTGCAACAGCGCTTCCGCCAGTATCAGAAATCGTAGTTTGTATTAAGGAGGAAGGGAACCATGTCACAGGTTCAGATTTATCATAATCCACGCTGCTCAAAGAGCCGTGAGACGCTGGCGCTGCTGAATGAACGTGGCGTTGAGCCGGACATCGTGCTCTATCTGCAAAATCCGCCGGATGCAGAGACGCTGAAAATCCTGTTGAAACAGCTTGGATTCAGCAGCGTGCGTCAGCTGCTGCGCGGTAAAGAACCGCTCTGCAAAGAGCTGGGATTGCATGATGAAACGCTGAGCGAAGCGCGGTTGTTGCAGGAGTTAATCGCGCACCCGCAGCTTATTGAGCGTCCGATTGTGGTGGCCAACGGTAAAGCACGGCTGGGCAGGCCGCCGGAACAGGTGCTGGAAATACTGTAAAAGAAGGGCGAGGCGGTTTACGGTGAGTGCGGGTTGTTAATAAACCAACCCGTTACAGCGCCAGCGCTTCCTTAACAAACGGAATGGTCAGTTTGCGCTGGGCGCTGATCGAGGCACGGTCCAGCTGATCGAGGGTGACAAACAGCGTGCGCATTTCGCGATCCAGCCGTTTAAGCAGGAAACGACCGACGTCTTCAGGCAGCTCAAACCCGCGCAGTCGTGCACGCAGCTGCAGAGCCTGCAGCTTATCGTCATCCGAGAGCGGCTGTAGTTTATAGATTTGCCCCCAGTCGAGGCGAGAGGCCAGATCCGGCAGCTGCAGATTCAGCTGCCGCGGTGGGCGATCGCCGGTGATCAGCAGGCGGGTTTTACCGGTTTCCAGAATGCGGTTGTAGAGATCGAAGATCGCCATTTCCCACGGCTGATCCCCGGCGATGCACTCAATATTGTCAATACAGACCAGCGCCAGCTGCTCCATACCGTCCAGCACTTCCGGCACAAACCAGGTACGTTTATCCAGCGGTACATAGCCAACCGCTTCGCCCTTAGCCGACAGCTCGGCGCAGGCGGCGTGCAGCAGATGGCTGCGTCCCCCGCCCTGACGCGACCAGAAGTACAGATAGCTGCCGTGTTCCTGGTGTAAAGCGCCCTGGAGCGCCGCTAACAGCGAAGGGTTCTCCCCCGGCCAGAAGCTGGCAAAGGTTTCGTCGTCGGGCAGATAAAGTGGCAGTGAAAGCTGTGCCGGCGTGTTCAGAATCACCTCAGGGTTTACGCTTGCAGAAAACCGCAAAAGTTTACCACAACTCCCCTGCGATCATGAAACCTTAACCCGAAATGCGATCTCCGGGTTTATGGCTCGATCGGCAATTGCCGATAGCGTCTGTAATCCTTAGAGTGACAATGATTTCGTTTCGTCACTATCTCCACGCGTTAACAGGGAGCGTTTATGTCTTATTTATCCTCGCTGCGCAGCGGGCTGCTGATTTTCAGCCTGCTCGCCGCTCTCAACAGCTATGCAACTGATCTGCAGCACTGGCCGGAAAAACAGGCAACACAGCTGAATGCTCTGATTAAACAGCACGCGAACCAGGGTGAATTTGCGGTATTCGATCTCGATAATACCATCGATCAGAATGATATTGAGGAAGCACTGATCCCCTGGCTGGAACAGCGCCAGCTGCTGACGCGCAAAACCATGCCGGTTTCACTGCAGCTGATGCCGTTCGACGATCGTCCCGGTGCGCCGGAGAGTCTTTTTAGTTACTACCACCGCCTGTGCGAACAGGATGAAATGATCTGCTATCCGTGGGCAGCGCAGATTTTTGCCGGTTTTTCCATCGCCGAGCTGAAAGGATTTGTCACGGCAATGATGAAAGAGCAAAAAGCGATCGCGGTAGTGAAAATGCATAATGGCCAGCCACATCCCGGCCTGGTCTGGCCGCCAAAGCCGCTGCCGGGTATGCAGGAGCTGTTCAGTAAGCTGCGTGAGAATGGCATTCGCATCTATATCATCAGCGCCGCGCATGAAGAGCTGGCGAGGATCATCGCCAGCGATCCGCAGTACGGTTATAACGTGCCGCCGGAAAACGTGCTGGGGATCAACACGCTGCTTCGCGATCCCGTCACCGGCGCACTGACCACCGCGCGTAAGCAGATCCGTACGGGAGTTTATACGCCCGGAGGCAACGACAGGCTGGTACTGACCCCTTATCTGATCGGCCCGATGACCTGGTACGAAGGCAAAGCGGGCACCATTCTGGCCTATATCGATCAGTGGCGTAAGCCAATTCTGGTGGGCGGCGATACCCTTGGATCAGATACGTTTATGCTGCTGAACGGGGCCAACGTGGCACAGGGTGGGCTGCGGCTGTGGGTCAACCGCAGCGAGGAGACACGCAGCCGGCTGAAGCTGTTTTTAAGGAAGGTGGTTTCCCGGCAGAAGGCAGCGGGCGCCACGCCGGACGGGGAGCAAAACTGGGTGATAGTGCAGCAGAGTGAACTGCAATAGGTGCCGGCATGAATAGCGTTAAGGCACACAATGACAGTGAAAATTTACAGCTGTAGCGTTTATTTGTACCAGAAGTTAAACCACTACATTCTTCTACAAGGAGCCATGTATGAGTAATGATAAAGGTTCTATGACGGTGACCGGAAATGTCGGCCCAGGCAGGCCACCGGGTGGCAACGGTAACAATGGCGGCCATAGCGGCAACAAAGGAGACGGTAATGCTGGCAACAATAAAACTGGCAGCATGGTAGCTAAATCTGTTGGCGATCAACTAGCCAGAGGGGCAGGACTGGATCCCTCTATTTTTAAAAATTATTTTATTGGTGACGAGGGAGACGTTATAGGGGTGAGATTTGTCGATGGCTCCCCTACGGTCCCTGCAGGCGCCACTGTAATTGGTACATACGGTGTACGACTTGGCCCTCCTCCTTCAGGGATAATTAATGGAACAGGTAACCCGGGGGCTACACCTAAACCTGTAATTAATGATAATATCAAATTTATGCTGACATCTCCCAGAATTAATTTTAAGGGTGACATCTCAGACGCCAGATTAAAAACACTTAACAATACCATTGCTTTTAATAAACTTGATGCTGAAAGTGGACAGGCAGGGCAGCGCGTTAGAAACGCAAAAAAAGCAACCAGTCAGGCCAAGGCTGAAATAAGCCTGATCAATGAAATTCGCGATAAAAATAAAAATGACGAGGGGGATTTTCTGTTAAAATCAAGTTATATCTTATCCGGAACAGGTAATGAACTCGGTAAGTTGCTTGGTGATAAATACAGCACTATCGCAAATGAAATTGCAGAAGACATCAAAAATTTCCAGGGCAAGAAAATAAGAAGTTATGATGATGTTCTGAAATCAATCAATAAAATAACTAAAAACCCTGCAATGGTTATAAATGATGCCGACAAGGTCGCCATCACCAACGCAATTAAGTCACTGGAAGCTGATGACATAGCAAAAAATATTAAGGGGATAAGTAAGTCGTTTGCATATGCAAACCTGGCCGTTAAGATAGAAAACGTTCGCCAGAAAACTATCATCGGTTTTGAAAACGGTGACTGGGGCCCCCTGATGCTTGAAGTGGAATCATGGGTTGTCGGTGGCCTTGTCGCGGGTGGCGCTTTGGCTATACTCTCAAACTTTGTTGCACCTTACCTTGCTCTCCTTTTAGGAATTCCTCTCACTGCGGTGACAATTGCCGGGGTTATTATCATTGGAATATTAGCCTCTTTCATAGATGATAAGCTTGTAGATCGTATTAACAATGAGCTAATCAAGCCTGCGCATTGACAGGCTGATATCAGGGGGAAAAGTGCCCCCTTTTTTTATCCTTATAAAACAAACATGTCACATAAGGAAATAAAAAAAGAAAATAGGTCAACATTGACACAGAAAAATGTATACATGCAAAATAAATCAACAGAAAATACTCATTTCTCGATATGTATTTCACAAACCTGCCAGACTCCGTAATATCATGGTTGCAAAATATCATAAATAAAACCACAGCAACATAAAAAAAAGGAAAAAGCAGACAGGAATGCAGCAGTTTTTTAAAATCACCTTTCCCTTTCATTACTACTTTCCCAATCGAAAAAATGAACCATAACAATCCAAAAAAAGGTGCCGTCTTGACATAAGCACTCAAAAAAACGCTTAGTGCATAATGATGATATGATATTATTGCCGGCCAGTCACTCACGTATCGAATCACCCATCGCACAAAGTCTGACTCGGGGGAGATGACATAAAAAGAAAAAACACAAACCGAGGAAAATACTGAAAAAAACACATTTAAATAAAATAAGTTACTTATTCTATAACCGTCATGGCCATCCCTTTTTCTCGCATTCATAAAACCTCCTGTAAAAACCACCAGCCATTAATTGTAAAAAAATCAACTTATCATAGGTTACTGCACCGAAAAACGTTTCCAACCTGAACATTAAAATTTCAATATTCATGTTTTCACAATGCCATACAATTTAGGTGAGGGAAAGTGATAATAATAGAGGAATGGCAACCTGATAAAAAACCCAGGTTTATTAACAGCCTGGGTCATTATTTTCCGGAGGATAATACGCCGTTCTACGTTACTTCGCGTCGCCGCGCTCGTCCGCCACGTCGATCACCTCTTCTTCTTTTCTGAACAGGCTGATGACTTTGAAGGTCAGGCTCAGCCCCACGCCAACGATGGTGGCCAGCGCCATCCCTTTCAGTTCGGCCGCGCCGATATGTACCTTGGCACCGCTGACGCCGATAATCAGGATCACCGAGGTCAGGATCAGGTTCTGCGCTTTGTTGTAATCCACTTTCGATTCAATCAGCACGCGGATACCGGAAGCCCCGATCACCCCGTACAGCAGCAGCGAGACGCCGCCCATCACCGGCACCGGTACCGCCTGAATCGCCGCCGCCAGTTTGCCGACGCAGGAGAGCAGGATCGCCAGGATCGCCGCGCCGCCGATCACCCAGGTACTGTAGACGCGGGTAATCGCCATCACGCCGATGTTTTCACCGTAGGTGGTATTCGGCGTTGAGCCGAAGAAGCCGGAGAATACCGTGGAGATACCGTTAGCAAACATCGAGCGGTGCAGGCCCGGATCCTTCATCAGGTCTTTTTTGACGATGTTCGCGGTCACCACCAGGTGGCCTACGTGCTCGGCAATCACCACCAGCGCCGCCGGCAGAATGGTGAAAATGGCATACCACTCAAAGCGCGGGGTATAGAAGGTCGGCAGCGCGAACCATGGCGCATTCTGCACCGGGGTCCAGTCGACGATGCCCATGCCGTAGGAGAGCGCGTAGCCGACCAGCACGCCGATCAGAATCGGGATAATCGCCAGGAAACCGCGGAACAGAACCGACCCAAATACGGTAACGCCCAGGGTCACCAGCGAAATAATAATGGTTTTGCTGTCCACCGCCGCGCCGTCAGCCGGCAGCAGGCCGGCCATACCGGCCGCGATGCCCGCCAGCTCGAGGCCGATCACCGCCACAATCGCGCCCATCGCCGCCGGCGGGAACATCACGTCCAGCCAGCCGGTACCGGCCTTTTTGACGATCAGCGCCACCAGGCAGAACAGCACGCCACACATGATAAAGCCGCCCAGCGCCACTTCATAACCCAGCGGCAGCAGCAGCAGCACCGGGGAGATAAAGGCAAAGCTGGAACCGAGGTACGCCGGAATTTTACCTTTACAGATAAACAGATACAGCAGCGTACCGATGCCGTTGAACAGCAGCACGGTGGCCGGGTTGATGTGGAACAGGATCGGCACCAGTACCGTCGCGCCAAACATGGCGAACAGGTGCTGGAAGCTGAGTGGAATGGTCTGCAGCAGCGGTGGCCGCTCGTGTACGCCAATTGCGCGACGCGTCATGTTTTCATACCCCTATGAGTGTTTGCCATAAAAAAGCCGACTCTGCGGTCGGCTTATTCAAAAAAAAGAGTGTTTCAGGTCAGGCGTTATCGTCGCAGCCAGTCTGGACACGGCCAGCGCGCAGGGACCGGAGCGTACAATCAGTACGTGACGGTCACGAGCGCTGCCCGGGTGCAAAATGGCAAGTAAGATAGCCTGAAGCATAGTTACTTAGTACCGAAGATCTTATCGCCGGCGTCGCCGAGGCCGGGGATGATATACCCCTTCTCGTTCAGGCCCTGATCCACCGACGCGGTATACACCTCAACGTCCGGGTGCGCTTTTTCCAGCGCGGCCAGGCCTTCCGGCGCCGCAACCAGCACCAGCACCTTAATGCTGTTACAGCCGGCTTTTTTCAGCAGGTCGATGGTGGCAATCATCGAACCACCGGTGGCCAGCATCGGGTCAACCACCAGCGCCATGCGCTCTTCGATGTTCGACACCAGCTTCTGGAAATAAGGTACCGGCTCCAGCGTCTCTTCGTCGCGGTAGACGCCGACCACGCTGATGCGCGCGCTTGGCACGTGCTCCAGCACGCCTTCCATCATGCCGAGACCGGCACGCAGGATCGGCACCACGGTGATCTTCTTACCTTTGATCTGCTCAATCTGTACCGGTCCGTTCCAGCCTTCGATGGTGACGGTCTCGGTTTCCAGATCGGCGGTTGCTTCATAAGTCAGCAGACTTCCCACTTCTGACGCCAGTTCACGAAAACGTTTGGTGCTTACGTCATGTTCACGCATCAGACCCAGTTTATGTTTGACCAGCGGGTGTTTGACTTCCACGATCTTCATTGTTGTACTCCCGGAGTGTTAAGCTGCAAAAAAAAATCGCGAGATTATAGCGCCATTTATCCGAAGCGCCATATGTCTTAGCGCAATAGTTTGCACTTCTTCGGCCACACCCTAAGGATTAACGAAAATCTGACTATCCGCAACGCACGCGCAGATGGCGCTCGCAAACGTTTGCCTGCGCTGGTAGAATTGCCGCGCTTTATTTTCAAACCACCAACCGCAAACCGCGTGGGGATTTCGCAGTGACCGACAAAACCTCTCTCAGCTATAAAGACGCCGGCGTAGATATCGATGCAGGCAACGCTTTAGTCGACCGTATCAAAGGCGTAGTGAAAAAGACCCGCCGCCCGGAAGTGATGGGTGGGCTGGGCGGTTTCGGTGCCCTTTGTGCACTGCCGCAGAAATACCGTGAACCCGTGCTGGTTTCCGGCACCGACGGCGTCGGCACCAAGCTGCGTCTGGCGATGGATCTGAAACGCCACGACACCATCGGTATCGATCTGGTCGCCATGTGCGTCAACGATCTGGTGGTTCAGGGCGCGGAGCCGCTGTTCTTCCTCGACTATTACGCGACCGGTAAACTGGACGTGGATACCGCGGCCAGCGTGATCACCGGCATCGCCGAAGGCTGTTTACAGTCTGGCTGCGCGCTGGTCGGTGGCGAAACCGCTGAAATGCCGGGCATGTACCACGGTGAAGATTATGACGTGGCCGGTTTCTGCGTCGGCGTGGTGGAAAAATCAGAAATCATCGACGGCAGCAAAGTGGCTGACGGCGACGTGCTGATCGCCCTTGGCTCCAGCGGCCCGCACTCTAACGGCTACTCGCTGGTACGTAAAATTCTGGAAATCAGCAACACCGACCCGGAAACCACCCAGCTGGAAGGCAAGACGCTGACCGACCATCTGCTGGCCCCAACCCGCATCTACGTGAAAAACATCCTCAGCCTGATCGAGCAGTTTGACGTGCACGCCATCGCCCACCTGACCGGCGGCGGCTTCTGGGAAAACATCCCGCGCGTACTGCCGGATAACACCCAGGCGGTGCTCGAAGAGTCAAGCTGGCAGTGGCCGGCGGTATTTGGCTGGATGCAGCAAGCGGGTAACGTCAGCCGTCACGAGATGTACCGCACCTTTAACTGTGGCGTAGGCATGGTGATTGCGCTCTCCCCGGCAGATGCGGATAAAGCCGTAGAGCTGATGACCGCTGCCGGTGAAAAAGCCTGGAAGATCGGCGTGATCAAAGCGTCTGACTCTGAAGAGCGTGTGGTTATTAACGCATGAAACGCATAGTCGTGCTGGTTTCCGGCAATGGAAGCAACTTACAGGCAATCCTGGACGCCTGCCAGCAGGGACGCATCGCGGGCAGCGTGGCCGCCGTGTTCAGCAATAAAGCGGCCGCCTTCGGCCTGGAGCGCGCCCGCGACGCGGGCGTCCCGGGCCACGCGCTGGCTGCCAGCCAGTTTGCCGACCGTGAAGCGTTCGACCGCCAGCTGATGCTGGAGATCGACGCCTATGCGCCGGATCTGGTGGTGCTGGCCGGCTATATGCGTATCCTCAGCCCGGCGTTTGTTCAGCACTACGCCGGGCGGATGCTGAATATCCATCCGTCGCTGCTGCCGAAATACCCGGGGCTGCATACGCACCGCCAGGCGATTGAAAACGGCGATAACGAGCACGGCACCTCGGTGCACTTCGTTACCGAAGAGCTGGACGGTGGCCCGGTGATCCTGCAGGCCAAAGTGCCGGTGTTTGCGGAAGACAACGAGGAAGACGTCGCCGCACGCGTTCAGCATCAGGAGCACGCGATTTATCCGCTGGCGATCGGCTGGTTCCTCAATGGCCGCCTGACCATGCGCGATGATGCCGCGTGGCTGGACGACCAGCCCCTGCCTGCCGAAGGGCATGCGTTCGAGTAATTCCCCTACGGGCAGACGATGGTTTGCCCGTCATTTTATCTGCTGAACTTTTCTTGCCTCCCCTGCCGGATACTATCCCTTACTGACCAGGTTCATGTTAAGTGAGACGGCCTTTGCGCACGCTTTGTTCAGCTGCGATAGGGATAGCCCGTTTCATCCCCGGCTGGCCGGAATCGGACATTAAGACCCGATCAGCCAAACCGCCCGGTAATATAGTCTTCCGTTTTGCGCTGGCGCGGCGCGGTAAACAGGTCGTCGGTTTCGCCAAACTCCACCACGCTGCCCTGATGCATAAACGCGGTGTAGTCGGAGACGCGCGCCGCCTGCTGCATATTGTGGGTCACCAGCACCAGGGTGAAGTGCTGCTTCAGCGTGCTCATCAGCTCCTCGATCACCAGCGTGGAGATCGGATCCAGCGCCGAGGTCGGCTCATCCAGCAGCAGCACCTCCGGTTCGATGGCGATCGCCCGGGCGATCACCAGCCGCTGCTGCTGGCCGCTGGAAAGCGTCAGCGCGTTCTGCCACAGGTTATCCTTCACTTCCGGCCACAGCGCGGCGGCGCGCAGCGCGCGCTCCACCGTTTCATCCAGCACGCGGCGGTCGCGGATGCCCTGCAGGCGCAGGCCGTAGACCACGTTGTCATAGATGCTTTTCGGGAACGGATTAGGGCGCTGGAACACCATGCCCACCCGGCGGCGCAGCGCAGAGAGATCCTGACCGCTGCCAAGAATCGACCGCTGCTGCAGGCGGATATCGCCTTCAATCCGGCAGCCGTCGATGGTGTCGTTCATACGGTTAAAGCAGCGCAGCAGCGTCGACTTACCGCAGCCGGACGGGCCGATCAGCGCGGTAATACGGTTCTTCGGCAGCCGCAGGCTGATGGCGTTGAGCGCCGTTTTGCTGCCGTACCATAAACTGAGTTTGTCTATCTCAAGCGCGGTATCCGCGTCATCAAACGTTACCACCATCACTTTATCCTGTATTAGTGCATCAGCGCACGATAGCGCTCACGCAGGCGGTGGCGCAACAGCATCGCCACCAGGTTCAGCCCCAGAATCAACAGTACCAGCAGCAGCGCGGTGGCAAACACCAGCGGCTTGTCGGCTTCGGCGTTGGGGCTCTGGAATGCCAGATCGTAGATCTGGAAGCCCAGGTGCATAAATTTCCTGTCGAGGTGCAGCCACGGGAACACCGCGTCCACCGGCAGTTCCGGCACCATTTTCACCACCCCCACCAGCATCAGCGGCGCGGTTTCTCCCGCCGCGCGGGCCACCGCCAGGATCAGGCCGGTGAGCATCGCCGGCACCGCCAGCGGCAGGGTCACGTGCCACAGGGTTTCCGCCTGGGTGGCGCCCAGCGCCAGCGAGCCCTGGCGCAGCGAAGGCGGAATGCGCGACAGCCCCTCTTCGGTGGCCACGATCACCACCGGCAGCGTCAGCAGGGCCAGCGTCAGCGACGCCCACAGCAGGCCGGGGGTGCCAAAGGTCGGATTGGGCAGCGAGCCGGCGTAAAACAGCCGGTCGACGCTGCCGCCGACCAGCCAGACAAAGAAGCCCAGCCCGAAGACGCCATAGACGATCGACGGCACCCCGGCGAGGTTGACCACCGCAATGCGCACCAGCCGCGTCAGCAGGTTGTTGCCGGCATACTCGTGCAGCCAGATGGCGGCAATCACCCCTAACGGCATCACCACCACCGACATCAGCAACACCATCAGCACCGTGCCGAAAATCGCCGGAAAAACGCCACCGTCGCGTTGGTTCTGCGCGCCTGAGTCACTGACAAAATGCCACAGCTGCTGGCCAAAGTGCC
This sequence comes from Erwinia sp. B116, assembly GCF_002865965.1. Taxonomy (NCBI): domain Bacteria; kingdom Pseudomonadati; phylum Pseudomonadota; class Gammaproteobacteria; order Enterobacterales; family Erwiniaceae; genus Erwinia; species Erwinia sp. B116. The sequence goes on along the minus strand of NZ_JRZZ01000002.1, from coordinate 46,332 downwards.
GCCACTTCTGCCAGACGCTCATCGTATTCGGCTGCCAGGCCGCAATAATCTGCACCAGCGGTATGCTGTGCTGTACGCCTGCCGCATCGCGCAGCAGCAGCGTGGTTTCGGCGCTCTCTCTGTTCAGCGCCGCCAGCCGCGCGGCATAGCGGTCGAACTGCCGCTGCAGCTCGGCGCGATCGGCCTCATAGACCGACTGCGCCTGCGGGGTGAAGCGCTGCCCGGCGCGCTGCTGCTGCTGGCGTCTGTCCAGCTGGGTCAGCTGCACGTTCAGCCGCGCCATCTGCACCCGGCGCAGGCTGTCCGCTTCGGCGCTGCGCTCACTCGTCTGCTGCAGCAGCTGCTGCAGAGTGAGGGCCAGATTTTCCGCCATCAGCGGCTGTTGTCCTTCCCGTAGCCCCTCAAACCAGCCGTAGGCGTTACCGCCTGAGCGGCGCTGCAGCACCATCGCCTGCGGCGGATAGCTGATGCGGGTCACCTGGCTTGCGAGCACCGGCCTGAAATCCGGTGCGGCGAAATCACGGTTGCCGGTTTTCAACAGATAGCGGGTCACCGGATCGGGCAGCTTATCGGTGAACGGCAGGCCGCTGGCCTGCAGCTGCTGGCGGGAAACCTGATGAGTCTGGGCAATCTCACCCAGCAGGAAACTCTGTCCGTCAGGGGTACTGACCGCCATCAGCGCCACCGGCTGCGGCCAGAAGTAGCGAAGCCCCTGCCAGCCGAGCAGGCCGATCAGCAGCACAAACGCCAGCAGGCTGAACGCCACCGCGCCGCCGGTCAGCCAGCGCCAGCGGTGGTTATTGTTAGCCGCGTTGATCATCCCTGCACCTCCTGCTGGCCGTAGCGCTGCCGCAGCCGCTGCCGCACCATCTCCGCCAGGGTATTCACCACCAGCGTGAAGATCAGCAGCACCAGCGCCGACAGGAACAGAATACGATAATGACCGCTGCCCGCCGCCGCTTCCGGCATCTCCACCGCCACGTTAGCGGCCAGCGAGCGCAGCCCGTCAAACAGGCCACCGTCGGTGATCGGCGTGTTACCGGTGGCCATCAGCACGATCATCGTCTCGCCCAGCGCGCGGCCAAAACCTATCATCAGCGCGGCAAAAATGCCGGACGACGCACCGGGCAGTACCACCCGCGTCAGGGTTTGCCACTGGGTAGCCCCCAGCGCCAGCGACCCCTGCCCCAGCGAGACCGGCACGCTGAAGATAGCATCCTCGGCCAGGGTGAAGATCAGCGGCACCAGCGCAAAGCCCATCGCCACGCCGGCGATCAGCAGGTTACGCTGCTGATAGCCGCCGCTCAGACGATCGGCCAGCCCCTGCCCCCACAGCGCCTGCTCGGCCAGCGGCACCGCCCACAGACAGAACAGCGCGGCCAGCAGCAGCAGCGGCAGCAGGATAATCACCTCCCGCCCTTCGCCGAGCAGCCCGCGCCGCCAGCGGGCGGGCAGCCGCTGCACGGTCCAGCCACACAGCAGCAACACCAGCGCCAGCATCAGCGGCAGCAGCAGTACGCCAGAGAGGCGGCTGGCCACCTCAGGCGCCAGCCACAGCCCGGCGATCAGGCCAATCACCACGCTGGGCAGCGCGCCCATCATCTCAATGGTCGGTTTTACCCAGCGCCGCAGCGCCGGTGACATAAACCAGGCGGTATACATCGCCGCCGCCAGCGCCAGCGGCGTGGCAAACAGCATCGCCAGCCCGGCGGCTTTCAGCGTGCCGGCCACCATCGGTACCAGGCTGAATTTACCCTGGTAATAGTCGTTGGCGGAGGTGGACTGCCAGACGTAGTCCGGTGCCGGGTAGTTTTCATACCAGACTTTCTGCCACAGGCTGTTCCAGCTCAGGTCCGGCCAGGGATTATCCAGCCGGTAGTGCAGCCAGCTGCCCTCGCGCTCCAGCAGCAGACCGTCGCCTTCCGGACTGAACTGCGCAAAGGTGGCACCCGCGGGCAGCATATGGGTGAGCACCGCACCCGGCTGTTTGCTGGCGTACAGCTCCAGCTCGCCTTGCGGGCTGAGGGTGGCAAACACGCGACGGTGTGGTTCAGCGATCAGCAGCGGCTGCCAGCGCGCGCCGTCGAAGCTGCGGATCTGGCGTAAATGCGGTCCGGCGGGGCCGGCCACGTCAAACCACTGCGTCACCGCACTCTCGTCGGCGATCAGCAGCGAGCTGCCGCCGCTGAGGATCGCCATACTGTTCGCCGGGCGGGCTAAGGTCAGCGCATCACGCAGCTGCGGTGCACCCTGCCCGAGCCGCCAGACGCGCAGCTGAACCCCCGACAGTGCAAACAGCAGATTGCCGTCGGGTGACAGCAGCATCTGGCTGACGTTACGCAGGTTGATGCGCGTGCTCTGCGCCGGCTGCCCCTGCTGCAGCTGCACCAGGGTAATGTGGTCGTCACCGGCCAGCGCCACCCGCCAGCTGTCGGCAGCCGACTGGGCTACACTGAGCTGATGCACGCGCGTTTCCCCTACCGACAGCGGGACGTCGCCCAACGGAAAATGCCAGGCGGGGGGGCGATCGCGGGCAAACAGCGGCTGCACCAGCTGCAGGCTGCCGTTCTCCGCCAGCAGCAGCACGCTCTGATTATCGCTGCTGCGGCTGGCGACCACCGGCCCGGCCAGCAGCGCGGCCGGGGCCTGTTCTGGTTTACCGGTCAGCGAAATAAAGCGCCCGCGGCCCTGGTTATCAATGCGCCAGCCCCACTGCTGTGCTTTATCGCTGCCCATGGCAACGACGGGCTGGCTCTGGCCGAGGGCAATCACCGTACCCTGCTGCATGGACGGCGCAATAAACAGCGGCACCACCACCCAGATCAGCCAGAAAAACAGCAGCATCATCACCAGCAGAATGGCGACCCCGCTCGCGGTCACCACGCGCCGCGTCAGCCAGTCGGTCAACTGGCGGCGGCGGGCGTTGTCGGGAACGGCAATGGGGTGTTCAGTCATACCGGATCGGGTTTCCATTAGGGAGTCTGGGCGCTATGGTGCCCGTATGTCGTTAATAAGACAATCAACAATCGTCGCACGATAGACAACGCTGCCATACTCTCGCCATAATGTTTCAGAATAATGGATACCTTAATCCTGAAGCAGCCAAACGGAGTAAAAATGGGTCAGGAAAAGCTGTATATAGAGAAAGAGTTAAGCTGGCTTTGCTTTAACGAGCGGGTGTTACAGGAAGCAGCGGACAAAACCAACCCGCTGATCGAGCGTATGCGCTTTTTAGGGATCTACTCCAATAACCTCGAAGAGTTCTACAAGGTTCGCTTTGCCGACCTGAAACGCCGCATTCTGATCGGCGAAGAGCAGGGTTCACCAAGCACGCCGCGTCACCTGTTGAAAAAAATTCAGGCGCGGGTGCTGAAGGCCGATCAGGAGTTTGACGGCCTCTATAACGACCTGCTGCTGGAAATGGCGCGTAATCAGATCTTCCTGATTAACGAACGCCAGCTCTCACCGAATCAGCAAAGCTGGCTGCGCCACTACTTTAAACATCATCTGCGCCAGCACATCACGCCTATCCTGATAAACCACGACACCGACCTGATCGAATTCCTTAAGGATGATTACACCTACCTGGCGGTAGAGATTATCCGCGGTGAGGATACGCGTTACGCGCTGCTGGAAATTCCGTCTGACAAAGTGCCCCGCTTCGTTAACCTGCCGCCGGAAACGCCGCGCCGTCGCAAGCCGATGATCCTGCTGGATAACATTCTGCGCTACTGCCTGGGCGATATCTTCCGCGGCTTCTTCGATTACGATGCGCTGAACGCCTATTCGATGAAGATGACCCGCGACGCCGAATACGATCTGGTCAGCGAAATGGAGTCCAGCCTGCTGGAGCTGATGTCCTCCAGCCTGAAACAGCGCCTCAACGCTGAACCGGTGCGTTTTGTTTATCAGCGCGATATGCCCAACGCGATGGTCGAGCTGCTGCGCCAGAAGCTGAATATCTCCAGTCAGGATTCGGTGGTGCCGGGCGGCCGCTACCACAACTTTAAAGACTTTATCGGCTTCCCGAACGTCGGCAAAGCCAACCTGGTTAACAAACCCCTGCCGCAGCTCCGCCACGTCTGGTTCGATCGCTTCCGCAACGGCTTCGATGCCATCCGCAATCGCGACGTGCTGCTCTACTATCCGTACCACACCTTTGAGCACGTGCTGGAGCTGCTGCGTCAGGCGTCGTTCGACCCGGCGGTGCTGGCGATCAAGATCAACATCTACCGCGTGGCCAAGCACTCGCGCATCATGGATGCGATGATCCACGCCGCCTATAACGGCAAAAAGGTCACGGTAGTGGTTGAGCTGCAGGCGCGCTTCGATGAAGAGGCCAATATCCACTGGGCCAAACGCCTGACCGAAGCCGGTGTTCACGTGATCTTCTCCGCCCCGGGGCTGAAAATTCACGCCAAGCTGTTCCTGATCTCCCGTAAGGAAGGCGACAACGTGGTGCGCTATGCACATATCGGTACCGGCAACTTTAACGAGAAAACCGCCCGCATCTACACCGACTACTCGCTGCTGACCGCTGACGCGCGCATCACCAACGAAGTACGCCGGGTGTTTAACTTTATTGAAAACCCGTACCGCCCGGTGACCTTCGAGTACCTGATGGTGTCACCGCAGAACTCCCGGCAGATGCTTTACCAGCTGGTTGATAACGAGATCGCCAACGCGCAGAAAGGGATACCTGCCGGCATCACGCTCAAAATCAATAACCTGGTGGACAAAGGGCTGGTCGATCGCCTGTACGCCGCCTCCAGCTGCGGGGTAAAAGTCGATTTGCTGGTCCGCGGCATGTGCTCGCTGATCCCCAATCTGGAAGGCATCAGCGAAAATATTCGTGTCATCAGCATCGTTGACCGTTATCTTGAACACGATCGCGTCTATATTTTCGATAACGGCGGTGACAAAAAAGTCTTCCTTTCATCCGCAGACTGGATGACCCGTAATATCGATCACCGTATTGAGGTGGCCGTTGCCCTGCTTGACCCGGTGTTGAAACAGCGCGTGCTGGATATCATCGCACTGCTGCTGAGCGACACCATGAAGGCACGCTACGTTGATAAAGAGCTGAGCAACCGCTACGTGCCGCGCGGCAACCGCCGTAAGGTGCGCGCACAGCTGGCTATTTACGACTACATCAAATCCCTTGAGCAACCAGACTAATTAACTATGCCAATATCCCATAAAAGTACGCCCAGGCCACAGGAGTTCGCCGCTATCGACCTGGGTTCGAACAGTTTTCACATGGTGATTGCCCGCGTAGTGGACGGTGCCATGCAGGTGCTCGGCCGCCTTAAGCAGCGGGTGCACCTGGCAGACGGGCTGGACAGCAATAACGTGCTGAGTGAAGAGGCGATCCAGCGCGGGCTGAGCTGCCTGGCGCTGTTTGCCGAACGTCTGCAGGGCTTCAGCCCGGCCAACGTGACTATCGCCGGTACCCACACCCTGCGCCAGGCGGTGAACGCCGAGGATTTCCTGCAGCGTGCCGCAGACGTGATCCCCTATCCGATCGAAGTGATCTCCGGGCACGAGGAAGCGCGCCTGATCTTTATGGGCGTGGAACATACCCAGCCGGAGAAAGGCCGTAAACTGGTGATCGACATCGGCGGTGGTTCGACCGAGCTGGTGATCGGCGAGGACTTTGAGCCAAAGCTGGTGGAAAGCCGCCGCATGGGCTGCGTCAGCTTTGCCAATCTCTACTTTCCGGAGGGAGCAATCAGCAAAGAGAACTTCCGCCGCGCCCGGCTGGCCGCCGTGCAGAAGCTGGAGACCCTCGCCTGGCAGTACCGCCTGATGGGCTGGCAGTACGCGCTGGGCGCGTCAGGCACCATTAAAGCCGCCTGTGAAGTGCTGGTGGCGATGGGTGAGAAAGACAAACTGGTCACGCCGGAACGGCTGGAAAGGCTGTGCGATGAAGTGCTTAAGCACAAATCTTTTGACGCGCTGAGCCTGCCGGGGCTGTCTGAAGATCGCAAAAGCGTTTTTGTGCCGGGCCTCGCCATTCTGTGCGGCGTGTTCGATGCGCTGGCGATCCGTGAACTGCGTCTTTCCGACGGCGCGCTGCGTGAAGGCGTGCTGTACGAGATGGAAGGCCGTTTCCGCCACCAGGATATCCGCAGCCGCACCGCGCAGAGCCTGGCAAACCACTACGCCATCGACAGCGATCAGGCGCGGCGGGTGCTGGAAACCACGGTTGAGCTGTACGACCAGTGGCACGCGCAGAACACCCGTCAGGCCAATCCGCAGCTGGCCGCGCTGCTGAAGTGGGCGGCGATGCTGCACGAGGTCGGGCTGACCATCAACCACAGCGGCATGCAGCGCCACTCGGCCTACATTCTGCAGTACACCAACCTGCCAGGATTTACTCAGGATCAACAACTGCTGCTGGCAACGCTGGTACGCTACCACCGTAAGGCGGTGAAAGTGGACGATTTGCCGCGCCTGACGCTGTTCAAGCGCAAGCAGTTCCTGCCGATGGTGTTCCTGCTGCGCCTTGGCACGCTGCTGAACAACCAGCGCCAGGCCACCACACGCCCTGAAAAGTTAACGCTCACCACCGACGAAGGCCACTGGACCCTGACCTTCCCGCGTGACTACTTCAGCCAGAACAACCTGGTGCAGCTGGATCTGGAACGCGAGCAGATTTACTGGAATGAAGTGGTGGGCTGGCAGCTCACTATTCAGGAAGAGTCCTGATCCTCAGGCGAGCCCCGCAGGTTCGGGCTCGCCTGAACCTGTTCAACTTATCGTGACCCTAACACCATGACCGCAAGATCCGACACCTTCTTTAGTGAAAAATATCAGCTTACCGCCCCGCATTCGGAAGTGGTGGCCGCCCTGCCACAGCTTACCCCTGGTCACGCCCTTGACGTAGGCTGCGGCAGCGGACGCAACGCCCTGTTCCTGAACAGCCACGGCTTTACGGTGACGGCCTGGGATAAAAACCCGGCCAGCCTGGCGACGCTTAACCATATTATCGACGCGGAACAGCTGACCGGCATCAGCACCGCACAGCAGGACCTCAACGACCTGCGCTTTAACGGCAGCTACGAGCTGGTGCTGTCAACGGTAGTGATGATGTTTTTACAGCCCGAAACCATACCGCAGCTGATTGCGGATATGCAGGCCAGCACCGTCAGGGACGGCTACAACCTGATCGTGGCGGCAATGGACACCAGCGACTATCCCTGCACGCAGGGCTTCCCCTTCACCTTTAAATCCGGCGAGCTGAGCAACTATTACCGCAAATGGCATATCGTTAAATACAACGAAAACGTCGGCCAGCTGCACAGAACCGACGCGCAGGGGCAACGGATCTCGCTGCGTTTTGCCACCCTTCTGGCGCAGAAAGGCAGCGTGAAAGCCTGATTCAGCGACGGGTCTCCGCCTGGCCGGAGACCAGCTCAGCCAGGGGTACCGGCGCACCGAACAGATAGCCCTGCAGATAGTCCACCCCCAGCTTGCGCAGCGCGCTGGCCGTCTCTTCCGTGTCGACAAACTCGGCGACAATCTGCATTCTTTTCAGCCGGGAGATCACGCAGATCGACTCGATGATCTGATAATCGAGGCTGCTGTGCAGCATATTGCGCACGAAGCTGCCGTCAATTTTCAGCATGTCGACCTGCACCTGTTTCAGGTGTGAATAACTGGCGTGGCCGGTACCAAAATCGTCTATCGCTACACGGCAGCCCAGCTGCCGCAGCTGGGCAATGGTGCGGTTGCCCCAGCTGTAACCGTTGAATATCGGCGACTCCTGCACCTCAACGATCAGCTGCCACGGCTCAATCTGGCTGGCCTCCAGACGGGCGGCGATCTCCTGCGCCAGCTTTGGACGGCATAACGAGGCAGCAAACAGGTTAACCGCAAAGCGAATACCCGGCAGTTGCTCGCGATGGCGGGCAATAAAGGTCAGGGTCCGATCCAGCACCAGCCGATCCACTTCCCAGGTCAGGCCAAACTCCTGCACCACCGGCAGGAAATCCGCCGGTTTAATATGCTCTCCCTCGATATTGACCATCCGCAGCAGAATTTCGTAGTAGTCATCACCCCGTACGCCCTGAATTTTCTGCGTCATCAGATGGAAACCGTCATTTTTCAGCGCCAGCTGGATATCCTGCACCATCGCCAGCTTTTCGCTCAGTTGCCGTTGTGCCGGCACGTTGAGCTTCTGCTGCAGATTCTCCGCGTGTCCGCTGTGCAATGACACCTCCGCCATCGCGCTTAACTCCCCCAGCAGCTCGTACAACCAGGTCACCGGCGGATACACGCTACAGTAACTGATGCCGACGTCAGGATGGATCGGCAACCCGTCCCAACTCAGCTGATACTCCTTCAGCCGAACTTCCAGCCCCTCAATCCGCGCCGCATAGCACGGCAGCTTCAGGCGCAGCACCAGGTCAAAGCCCGGCAGCTGATAAATCCCCTCCCCCGGCTGCAGCCAGGGCGCAAGGTGGCGGGCGAGGTTGCGTTTGTACTCAATGCGCAACTGCAGGCCGTAGGTACGGCTCAGGCGGTCCAGATCGGGAATACGGATATAGCAAAGCACCGACCCACTCTGTTCGGTAAGGTGCTGGCCGAGCGCGCGCACGTTAAGCAGGCCGATCACCGGATCGGTTAAGGCCATCTGCCGCGCCTTTCTCAGCAACCGCCGCTGACGGGTGCTGATCGCCGACATCAACAGGATGGTCAGCGTAAACACCAGCAGATTGGCAGAGATCACCGCCAGATGATGCGGCTCCGTCGCCGGCGTCAGGAAGCGGTCACGCAGCTGGTAAAGTACCACCAGCAGCGTGCCCCAGCTCAGCGAGGTAAACAGATAGCCGAACCGGGTCGCCGCCCACAGCATCAGCGGCAGCAGCAGCGGAATGCCGTAGTCGGTCGCCAGCAGATTTTCTTTGCTGGAACTGAACTGCGTGAGCATCACCAGCAGGAACCCGACCAGCAGTAACCACAGCAGCCACTCTTTCAGCGTCACCCCGGCGGCAAACTGATCGTGGCAACGGCGCTTCAGGGTGCGAATAAAGCGCGGGTTACGCACGATGCGAATCAAAAAATAGAACGGATGGGTCAGCGACAGCGACGCCAGCAGTACCGACTGATAGTTAAGCAAGGTGTGCAGCGAAAACAGATCGGCCGGAAAAACGGAGCGGCTTAGCGGCAGAATATTCAGCGGCATCACCGCCTGCATCAGCACAATAAACAGCGTCGGCATGGCGAAAGCCAGCCAGAACAGGCGCAGCGCCGCCACATGCACGTCGGCCAGGCTGTCCCGCCAGGGGCGGCCCGCCTGCCAGGTATAGCCCGCCCAGCACACCACCAGGGTTACCAGAAAAATAGCGACAATCACCGCCGCCTGCGGCCCGGTATAACGCTGGAAATAGTACAGGCTCAGCGCCGCGGCAATGCCGGGCAGCGCCGCCCAGTTGAACACCATCAGCAGTGCGATGGCCAGCGCCAGCGGCAGATAGATCAGATAGACATAGCCCATCGGCAGCCATAATCTGACCGAAAGCAGCGATGCGGCAGGCAACAGCAGCAGCGCCAGTAGCAGGGGTAATCCCCAGAAACGGGCGATGAAGGATTTGAGGAAAACAGATTTTTTCATTGTTGTTATCGTGATGTTCGAAAGACTGCGCAGGTTTTTGCCACTGTTACAGGTAAATTATACTGGATGATTACGGGAATTCACTAACTTACTGCGGCGTAATAGTAGGTGGCAAAGTGAAGAATTGATTGATGCAGATCAACTTTAACATGACTGGCGGACTGAACACCGCACTAATCCGTTAAACTGCTGCCATCGCACGACAATATTTTCATCTCAATTTTCTTGTAAGGCAAAAAGTGCGCATTGACCTCTCCGCCGGGCTGTGTCTAAATTAACCACCGCCTGCGGGCATTAAAAGGAAACCCTGCGTGAGTAACGCTATGACATTCAGAAAACGCTCCAGAACAGGTCGTATGACCCGCGTGGTGCTGCTGGTCAGCTTTATCATTCTGGCCGGACGGCTGATTTTTGTGATCCCCGGTGCCATTGAACATCATCAGCAACGGCAAAACGCCCCGGTGCCCACCCTCAGCACTGAACGTTAGCGCGATCGCGACGTAAGTACACCCCCGGCAGATTGCAGTTCACTGACCCCCGTATGGCTAAAATCAGCTACGCTTAAGCTCTGTTTTCGCTTCCCAGACTCAAGGACGTTGTATGTCTGTTGTGCCCTCTCACGTTCAGCAACTGGCCGAAATTCGTAGCCGCCTTCTCAACCTGCTTCTCACCGATGACGACCTGGTCGATGCCCTGCTGCAACGTCAGGAGACGGACGCCCACCAGCAGCAACAGATAGACGAAATCGGGCAAATCCTGCCGCTGCTGCACCCCGCCGATATCGCCGACCTGCTGGAAGCACTGCCGGAGGAGCAGCGCCTGGCGCTGTGGAAACTGGTAGGCAACGACCGGCGCGGCCTGGTGCTGGTGGAAGCCTCCGAGAGCGTGTGGGAAAGCCTGATCGAGGAGATGAGCGACCGCGACCTGCTGCGCGCCATCGCGCCGCTGGATATCGACGACCAGGCATGGCTGGCGAAATACCTGTCACGCGACCTCACCGGCCGGCTGCTGACCTCGCTGCCCGCTTCGATGCGCTCACGCGTGCTCGACGTCATCAATTTTGACCGCGACCGCGTTGGCCGCATCATGGACTTCAAGCTGCTGACGGTAAGGGCGGACGTCAGCCTGGCCACCGTGCAGCGTTTTCTGCGGCGGCGTAAAGCGATCCCCGGCGGCACCGATAAACTGTTTATCACCGACAAAAACAATACCCTGCTCGGCGAACTGCCATTAACCGATATTTTGCTGAACACCCCGGAGAGGAGGGTGTTTGAAGTGATGAACCCCCATCCCACCACCTTTTTGATTGATGACAAAGCCGAAGAGGCCGCAGGCTCGTTCGAGCGCTATAACCTGATCTCTGCCGCCGTAGTCGATGCCAAGGGCAAACTGATCGGCCGCGTTACCGTGGAGGACGTGCTCGATCTGGTGCGCGAGGAGAATGACAGCAGCATCCGTAAAATGGGCGGCGTCAACCCCGATGAGGACGTGTTTGCCCCGGTGCGTAAAGCGGTACGTAACCGCTGGACATGGCTGGCGGTCAACCTCTGCACCGCGTTTGTGGCCTCACGGGTAATCGGACTGTTTGAAGCGACCATTGCGCAGCTGGTGGCGCTGGCAACGCTGATGCCGATCGTCGCCGGCATTGGCGGTAACACCGGTAATCAGACCATCACCATGATCGTCCGTGCGCTGGCGCTGCACCAGGTCGAGCCCGGCAACTTCTCCTTCCTGATTGGCCGCGAACTCGGCGTGGCGCTGATTAACGGCCTGTTCTGGGGCGGCATCATGGGCGGTGTGACCTGGGCGATGTACGGCAATCCGGCGCTGGGCGGCGTGATGATGCTGGCGATGGTGCTCAACCTGCTGCTGGCCGCGCTGATGGGCGTGCTGATCCCGTTGCTGATGACCAAAATGAACCGCGACCCGGCGGTGGGTTCCAGCGTACTGATCACCGCGCTAACCGACACGGGCGGCTTCTTTATCTTCCTCGGCCTGGCGACCCTGTTCCTGCTGCACTAATCTGTCCGCTGGCAAGTTAGCCAGTTTCGAAGCTCTTTACCGCCTGTACGACAAGGCGATAAAGAGCTAAATCCGGCCATAGTGCCCGCAGAATCCGCTGCTTTGTGAGCACATGCGCAGTTCCCCTTCCTTCCCGCTCCTATCCTGACCCACGTTATCCCGCAAACTTGCACACCCGCTCCGGCAAAGCCGGTTTTGCCTATCGCCCGTCAGCAGCCAGTGATGGTAACAGGACCAGGGAGGCCCGATGAATCACCCCGTTTCACCTTCAACCCCGCCACGCACCGTCCCCGACGTGCAGGAACGGCGACTCTGGCGACGCGTTGCCTGGCGCATTGTGCCACTGCTCACCCTGAGCTACATCTTCGCCTATCTGGACCGCATCAACGTCGGTATTGCCAGGCTGCAGATGTCCAGCGACCTGCAGTTTTCAGAAACAGTGTACGGGCTCGGCGCGGGGATCTTCTTTATCGGTTTCTTCTTTTTTCAGATCCCCAGCAATCTGCTGCTACAGCGCGTCGGTGCCCGGCGTCTGCTGGCGCTGCTGCTGATCCTGTGGGCGCTGATTGCACCGCTGACCGCGCTGGTTACCACGCCGATGCAGTTTTACAGCGTGCGGTTTCTGCTCGGGCTGGCCGAATCCGGTTTCTATCCCGGCGTCATCGTCTATATCTCCCGGTGGTTTCCTTCCTGGCGGCGCGGGCAGATGTTCGCGCTGTTTGCCGTCGCCGTGCCGCTCTCCGGCCTGATCGGAAGCCCGCTTTCCGGCTGGATTATGGACGTTTTTAACCCGTCACAGGGGCTGGCGGGCTGGCAGTGGCTTTTTATCCTGCAGGGCACGCCGTCGCTGCTGGTTGGCATTTTGTTGCTGCTGCTGTTGCCGGAACGAATCGAGCGGACCCGTTGGCTGAGCGCAGAAGAGCAGGCCTTGCTGCGCCGTAGAATTGAGGAGGATGCGGTGAACGCCCCCGCGGCAGAAAAAGTGCCCCTGACCGTCGTCCTGACCCACGGCAGGCTGTGGCTGCTGAGCCTGATCTACTTCTGCCTGATCGCCGGTTTCTACACCGTCAGCTTCTGGCTGCCCACGCTGGTCCACAACACAGGGGTCAGCGATCTCTTTATCGTCGGACTGTTAACCGCCATCCCCTATGCGGCGGCGGTGATCACCATGCTGCTGGCCTGTCACAGTGCCGACAAACATCGGGAACGACGCTGGCACCTCGCCGTTATCGCCACCCTCGGCGCAGTGGGGATGACGATCTCCGCGCTGTTCAGCGACAACCCGCTGGTGGTGATGATCGGCCTGACGCTGGGCGCGGCCGGATGCCTGAGCACGCTACCGCTGTTCTGGAGCCTGCCGACAGCGTTCCTCGGCGGCACGCTGGCGGTGGTCGGCATTGCGCTAATCAACTCGGTGGGTAACCTGGCCGGATTTGTCGCTCCTTATCTGATGGGCCTGCTCAGCGATCTGACCCACTCCACGCTGGCCGGTATGCTGATTATCTCCGCAATGATGCTGGCCGGCACGGCCGCCATCTTCCTGATCCCCGCACGGATCGTTAACCGTTAATCAGGTAAAAAAATTATGCATATTGTGGTCACCGGCGCGGCCGGTTTTCTCGGTAAAAAACTGATTCAGGCACTGCTGGAAAAAGGTACGCTGCGTAACCGCGAGGGGCAAGAGGAGCCACTCACGCAGATCGTCGCGTTCGACGTTGTTCCGCTCAGCGGCGTGTGCGATCCGCGGCTGATGGTGCGCTCCGGCGATATCTGCAACCCGGCCACGCTGCAGACGCTAATCGATGCGCAAACCGACAGCGTGTTCCACCTGGCGGCGATCCTCTCCGGCCAGGCGGAGCAGGATTTCGATACCGGCATGACGATTAACTGTGATGCCACCCGACAGCTTATGCAGCGACTGCGCGCGCTGCCCCGGCGCGTCCGGCTGGTCATCACCAGTTCGGTGGCTGTATTTGGCGGCAGCCTGCCGGCCAGAGTTACGGACCAGCAGGTCTGGCAACCACAAAGTTCTTACGGCACGCAGAAGGCGATCAATGACCTGCTGCTGGCAGACTACAGCCGCAGAGGCTTTCTGGACGGGCGCAGCCTGCGGCTGCCGACCATTGCCGTTCGCGCCGGCAGGCCTAACGCTGCCGCCTCCAGCTTTGCCAGCGGTATTATTCGTGAGCCGCTAAACGGTGAAACGGCGGTATGCCCGGTCAACCCGGCCAGCCGCCTGTGGCTGATGTCACCGAACCGAGCCGTTCAGGCGCTAATTCATGGCCATCAGCTGGATGAAGCACGGCTAACCCAGGGGCGGGCGATCAATCTGTGTGGCCTCTCCGTCACCGTAGAACAGATGGTGGCCGCGCTACGACGGATTGGCGGCCCTGATGCCTCCGGCCTGATTCGCTACCAGCCGGATCGGGAGATTATCAATATCGTCAACTCCTGGCCCGGTGATTTCACCGCCGACTATGCCCGACAGCTGGGTTTTCAGGCCAACGACGCGGTTGACGAGCTGATTAACGAATATCTGGCAGAGCAGCGGCCCCCGGCGGACGGTTGAAGCAGCCACTGCATGGCATTCACTCCTGTTGATAACGGGCGATCTGCTGGCTGAGGTTAATGTTTAACGCGACCTGCGCGGTCTCCTGTACGGCGGGCGGCCAGCGGTAGCCGCCGCGATGCTCCAGCCAGCCCAGTACGTCGGCAAGGTGCCAGAGGCTGGCGTTGCCTTCCGACAGCGGTAACGGGAAGCTCTGGTAGTGGGTCAGCATCAGCTTACGCATATTTTGCCGTGACACGCCGATCAGATCGGCTACGTCGGTCAGGCCGACATAATCCGGTGCCACTTCAATTAAACGTGCCGACGGCATCACGCTCTTAACCTGGCGCAGGGCGCTCTCTATCGCCTGTTCAGCCGACAATGCTTCACGCATAAATTCAAGCGCCATGCGCCCGGCAATGCCCAGCCCGATCAGCGCGTCATCACAGCCGGCCACCGCCAGTCGTTCCACCAGCAGATCGTGATCTTCCGCGTCTTCGGCCAGCTGGTATTTCAGTGTAAACGTGTATTCCATTGTTGTTTTCTCCCCTGTTCACCGCTGAACTGTTGCCACAGGCTACAGTGCTCCACCACCCGCCGCAGTTGCTGCGCATGGTTGTGTGCGTTCTTTGGCGTCGACCAGACACAGCTGATGCAAAACTCTCCGCACCGGCACTGCGCGTCATTCCAGGGGCAGTACATTTTCCCCCAGGCGTGACTTCCGCCACTGACCACTCGCCAGCCCTGATGTTCGGCGAACTTCAGAACGGCTTCGATTTCCTTATTAGCATGAGTATGACGCGCCACGATGTTCTCCATTATGCTGGTCATTATTTTGGTTGTCAACTGACAACCTGTGAGTTTCATGGTTCACTGTGCCCGCGAAACCGGCGACGTGCCACAGGGAATAAGGGGAATGTCGAGAGAGGTCGAGGAGAAACTCAGCGTCTTGCAGACTCAACAGGGTTAATTGCGAGACGTTTCGCACAGAAAAATGCA
>NZ_JRZZ01000002.1:0-31056 GCF_002865965.1 Erwinia sp. B116 | reverse complement strand
AGTCAGGCAGTCAGGCAGTCAGGCAGTCAGGCAGTCAGGCAGTCAGGCAGTCCAGAATGCCCCGGAACGGGGCTCCTGGCTAGCGCATAAACAGGCCACCGTTAACATCCCAGGTCGCACCGCTGACCGAGGCGGCGGCGGGGGACGCCAGCAGCAGCACCATCTGCGCGACAAACTCCGGATCGCCCAGCTGATGCACCGGAATAGCCGCCAGCAGCGCCGGCAGGTTCTCCGGCGGCACCAGCGCGCGCACCGAGGGCAGATCCTGCGGGCCGGGCGCGATGGCATTCACGGTAACGCCATCGCCGCTGAGCGCGCGGGCAAACACCTTGGTCAGGGTGATGATCCCCCCCTTCGAGGCGGCATAATGCGCCCCCGAAGCCGTGCCGCCGTTCTGCCCGGCCAGCGAAGCCAGATTAATGATGCGTCCGTAATGCTCTTGAGCAAAATAGCGCCCGACCCGCTGGCACCCCAGAAACGTGCCACGCAGGTTGGTGGTAATAACGCGATCGAACTCGTCGGCTTCAATCTCCATCACCGGGGTAGCCAGCGTCAGCGCGGCATTGTTAACCAGCACCTGCAGCCCGCCAAAACGTGCGGTGATCTGTCCGATGGCGGCAGTAAAATCCTCCGGCCGGCGAACGTCCAGCTTTAGCCCCAGCGTGCGTTCACCCTGCGGGTCGATCGCCTCTGCCGCCTGCTGCGCGGCCTGCAGCGACAGATCGCCGAATGCAACAGCATAACCGCTGCGCCAGAGCGCACGGCAGATCAGCGCGCCGAGGCCGGAAGCCGCCCCGGTCACCAGCGCCACCTGACTCATCGGCGGCCTCACAGGATGTAACCTATTGCCAGCAGATAGTCTTCAGCGTTGATCAGCCTTACCACCTTCTGCTGGATCAAAAAACTGTCCCCCTGCGGCACCAGCTGGTAGCTGACATCTGCTACCGTGTGATGCGTCAGCCCCTTTCGCTGCACCCACAGCGACTGGGCGCAGCGCAGATCAACGCGCCGTTCGCTGGCAGACAGCAGATGATGCCGCCCGCTGATGCGAATGGTACGTGCCTGCGGCGTGGCGGAAATCGCCTCGCCGCTGCACAGACGCTTAACGCGTTTCTCGCGCATCTGCTGGTCATCCAGCGCGTAGTTAAGCGTATTCGCAAAATCCTCGGTGGCCGGATCAATCGGCACCACGTACAGCCCTTCGGGGTGCCACAGCGCCAGCCAGTGGTGAAATGCTCCGCGGTCCAGCAGATCGGCTTCGTCGTTTATAAAGCCGATCGCCGCAGATAAAACCTGCTGCCGTTCGCTCATACTTCCTCCGCCGTCATCATTTTTTTCCACTGCTGGTAGGCGCAACGCATACCGGTTTCCGCGCTGACGTCGCTCCGCTGCCCATCTGCCGTTGGCCGTTCGCCAGGCAGGCCGCGGTTCAGCATGATCCACAGCCTTTCTTCCGCTTCTGCCCCCTGTTGCACCCGCTCCCAGGCTTCGGCATCGTCGGTGGTGCCGAAACCCATCGGCCCCTGAAAGTGTTCATGCAGCCGCAGCCGCACCTGGTTGGCGCACGCCGGCCCGCCCTTCATGGTCAGTGCAACGTGGTGAACCTCCGTTTCGCACACCGATATCGGCTGCAACACGCGGAAAAACGACAGGGAACACGCGACGTTAGGGAACAAATTGAGGTTGAAACCGCTTCCTCCTACCGCATGCACAATACGCCGCACCGCCGCCTCATCATGCCCTTCCCCGCGCAGCTGAGTAGCCAGATCGAGAAAACGCCCGGGGATCTCCGGGTCGGGGTTGTGATCGAGATCGATACGATCGGGGATCATCACCATCACGCTGTGCCCGTTGCCCAGCGACTCGACATAGCCGGGTCCACCAACAAAATCCAGCATCTCTTTGGTCTGCCGGTCGACCGAGCTGAGAAAGGATTTATGCACTACCGGAAAATGTTAGCTGTCGGTGGTATTTTCCAGCTGAATTTTCCAGTTGCCCGGAAAACGAAAACGCAGAGAAGAGGTCGCCTCCAGCGGATAACCGGCCCCCTGCTTCATAAACAGATCGATCCACTTCTTCGCCGCCCCGAGAAAATCACTCAGTGGTTCAATCTGATGGTTAAAGGTGGCGAAAATCATCCCGGCGTAGCTCTCCACCCGCAGACTAACCAGCCCCAGCGCAGCTTTGTTAAGGATGTTGCCGTAGCCTGCCGGGTGCGGCACACCGCGCAGCGTGCCGTCCAGGCCGTAGCCCCAGCTGTGATACGGGCAGACGAAACTGCGCGTTTTACCGCGCCGCTGCTCGCAGACCGTTGATGCCCGGTGACGGCAGCGGTTCAGCAGCACGTGGATTTCCCCGTTACGATCGCGAACCACGATCACCGGCTGGGTGCCGACGCTGGCGCGCTTAAAGCTGCCGGCCTCAGGCAGTTCGCTATCGTGGCCCACCCACACCCAGGTCTGCTGGAAAATCCGCTCCTGCTCGCGGGCAAAGATCGCTTCCGAGGTGTACAGCGAAGTGTGTACGCGATCGCTTTCAACCCGCTCAGCCAGCGGCGGCGCGGCGGTCTTATCGTGCAACATCAGTTCCATGATTGTGGCTCCTGTGATGGTGGCCAGCGTAAACACATCCACGCTGGCCTGGAGACGTCTTACCCGCAGTTTGCTTACTGGCTCAGGCCAGCGGAGCATGGAGATAGTCCAGCGGGCGGCTAAACAGATTGCGGGTAGAAAAGTGTGATATCAGCCAGCGGCCCTCCTCCCGACGAAAATTGATAAACAGCTCCGCCGCCTTTGCCGACGCGCTGTTATCACTCAGGGCGGCGAGCTGACACATTTTCCAGCGCCCCGCCGCGCTGTCTGCCGACAGTACCGAGATGAATTCAGCGGTCAGAAAGTGCACGTTAATGACAAAATGCGGCGGATCGCAGGCGTAACCGGCCATCATGGCGGTAATCGCCTGCCGGCCACAGTGGCTGCCCAGCGTAGCGGCATACAGCGGCCCGGTGCCCAGCCACTGCGCATCAGCGGTAAACAGGCGGCCAACCTCCTGCGCCACCTCGTCGCTGGTCAGGTTTTCGCACAGATGCAGATAGTCACTGACCAGACGACGAATCGCCGCTTCGGCTTCCAGCGTGGCCAGCCGCGCCATCAGCAAGGATTGCTCGCTCATCCGCTCCTCCTTACAGATAGCCGGGCAACGGCGCGCGGCCAAACAGCATCTGCCCGGCGTTGATCAGGGTTAGCTCGCCCATAAACGCATGCTGGGTAATCACCAGCGTATCGCGCACGTAGCGCTGCAGCGGGCTGCGCATCGCAATGCCGCCCATTCCGGAAAGCGCCAGCATGGCGGACGCGACCTTCGCCGCGGTGCGGGTCAGATGGGTTGACGACAGGCGCAGCGCGCTGACCTGCGGCGAAGCGGGCTCATCGCCCCGACACAGTACCTGCCACACCTGCTCAATAGCGTCGTAAAACCAGCAGCGGGCCGAGGCCAGCCCGGCTTCCGCGCGGGCGACGGCAATCTGCGCAAACTGGCGATCGGCCAGCAGCGGCGCGCCGGTCACCGAACGCTGACGTTCGGCAATCGCCAGGATTTCATCAATCGCGGCGCGGGCAATGCCCGCACTGACCACCGCCAGCACCTGGGTCGCCAGCGACAGCGCCGGGTAGCGATACAGCACGCCCTCCAGGTTGAGTGCCCCGCCGCGGATCAGCGTCCACTCCTCCGGTACAAAGGCGTTATCCAGCGTCAGGTCGTGGCTGCCGGTACCGGCCAGCCCGACGCTGTTCCACACCGGATCGATGGTCACCTGCGCCGCAGGCAGCACCGCCACCCGTGGCAGCGCGGTGGCCTGCGCACCGGTGGGCTGAATGCCCACGCCGATCAGATCGGCCCCCATGCAACCGCTGGCAAAACTCCAGCGTCCGGAGATGCGAAAGCCACCCGGCTCCACCGCCGCTGGGCATGAAGGAAACAGGCCAGCTGCGAACACCACATCAGGGCCGGACTGCCAGACCCGATCGAGTACGGCCGGGGGCAATCCACCGAGGTAAAAGGGGTTCATACCGAAGCTCGCCACCCAGCCGGCGGAGCCGTCAGCAGCCGCGATGCGCTCAATCAGGGCGCAGAACCCGCCGGGCGGCATCTCCATCCCGCCATATTTTTTCGGCACAAACGCCCGGTAAACCCCGAGCGAGCGGAATTTCTCAATCACATCCGCGCTGATAAATTTCTGCCGTTCAAATTCTTCGGCACGCAGCCTGATATAGGCCAACAGGCGGGACAGTTCAGCCGTGGAAACATCCCCCCCGTGGTTCTCTTGCGCTGATAAAGTAGAAGTGTGCACATATCCTCCCTGATTCCCGTCCCCCTCTTACAGGGCGGGTTAAACGGATGAGATCGATCGCGTTGGAGGGAGCGCTGGCTTTAACCGCGTGGAGGGAGCGGTGCCCGTAAGGATGACCGGATCGGCAACGGCCCTTTAGCCCGAAAGCGACGTTTTTTCATACAAGCATGAGGGGTAATCCTGTCACTCGCGGCAGTGATTACAAGAGGCTCGGCACGGATGGCTTACATTATCGCTGGCCGTCCATTTTCCAGAAGTAAGGGGCCGTTGACCGGGGCCCCGGCGGTGGGCTATTTCACGGAGGAGAGGGAAGAGTCGCTCTGGCGATTGTCGTCACCCAGTCCGCCGATAAACGGCAGACGCAGCTGCAACGGGGAAAAACCGACGCCGAGATTCAGCCCGAGCAGATTGATCTCGACTCCCTCCTTCGCGCCCAGCGTCACGCCGGCTACGCCGAGCAGGGAGACCTGCAAACCGCGCCCGGAAGGCGGCAACCCCACCGGACGGGTCAACGGGCGGTAATCTTTACCCAGCGCATTCGCCGGCAGGTTCAGCTCCAGTGACGGGACCTCGCGGCCTATATGGGCCAGGAAGGTATTGCTGTTGGGTCCTGGCCAGGCGTGATAGGTCTGCGGCCACGGGTAGGAGGCAATAGCAGCTTTGATCGCCGGGATCATCGCTTCGGCGGCCGGGCCTCGATGATCGACCAGAATACGCGGTCGCGCCCCGTACCAGTAACCGTCCGGCAGGTTGCTGTTCAGTCGCACCTTATCGCCGCTGCCCCAGCTGATCACCTCATAGCGGCTGTAACGGGTTTCCCCGGCGCGCTTAAAGATAATCCACGGATGCACCGCCACCTTGCCTTTCCAGCCAAAGGTCGGTGCGGCATACACCTGTACGATCGCCAGATTAGCAAAGCGTTGGGGATCGAGCGCCAGCCCGGACGAATCGCGCCGCGCCGATGCCCAGCCTTCGCTGCTCTGTTGCTGATGGCCCGCCGCCCGGGTCAGGCTGGCGGCCAGCGACAGCAGGATAATGACCAGCAGAGTCAGGCTCAGCGCTTTTAGTGCAAACATCGTAGAACTCCCGGGCGAAAGTGACCTGCCAGCATCGTGTATTTTACGAAATTATGCACTCAAAAAGTCGTCGTTGATTCGCTTTTCCCCATCAGCAGCCAGGCGTGCCGCCCCTTTCCTGAAGCAAGACCGCAAAACCGAAACATCATCCCTTTTCGGCCTGGCCTTGCGGCGAGTTTACATTCTACGGTAGTGCTGTTACCGTACTTCTTGTGATATCATTTTTTGATATCAAAGGAGGGGTTATCATTCACGGAGGATGAGATGAACCTTCTTAGCAGCAAACACCTACAGACTATCGAGGTGATTTTTACCACACCCACCCACTGCACGCTGGAGTGGCAAAAAGTAGAGGCGTTACTGATGGCACTGGGTGCCGAGGTGTCTGAAGGCAGAGGGTCGCGTGTACGCTTTATGATCAAAGGCGTGGTGGCCACGTTTCACCGGCCGCATCCGGCGAAAGAGTCAAAACCCTATCAGGTACGCGACGTCAGAAAATTTCTTGAAACGATTGGAGTCACACCATGGGTACTATGACCTGGAGAGGCTACGCCGCCAGAATTGAGTACAGCGATGAAGATCGCTGCCTGATTGGTCATATCGTCGGCATTCGCGATGTGATCGGCTTCCATGCGGACAACGTTACCGATCTGCGCCGCGCATTTGAAGAGGCGGTGGATGACTATCTGGCCTTCTGCGCGGAGCAAGGCATCAAACCACAGCGCCCGGCCAGCGGCAAAATCAGCCTGCGCATCCCGCCGGAAATCCATGCGGCGGTTAACGCCGCCGCCGAACTGTCAGGGAAAAGCGTCAACCAGTGGATTAGCGATACGCTGGTCAAGGCGACGCATTAGTCACCATCACCAGCGCTGACTGGCGGAAGAGTGTGCCCGAGCGCTTATTCTACCGGAAATGATTTACTGCTAGTCAGGGATGAATGACGGCGCAGCCTGCTAACCGTGATAAATGACGCCAGCAGCAGCGCCGCCAGCGCACAGATGGCTGACAGGCCGAGGACGCCGGACAATCCGCTGGCGTTCAGCACCTCCCCACCTGCCCAGGCTCCTAGCGCAATCCCGATGTTAAACACCCCGACGTAGAGCGCTGCGGCAATCTCCACTCCGTCGGGTGCCGTTTTGACGATCCACGTCATCAGCCCGACCGAGACGCCACCGTAGGCCAGGCCCCACAGCATCAGCACCGCGCCGCCTGCAACCGGCGATCCGCCTACGCTAAGCCACAGCAACGGCGTCAGCAGCAGTCCGGTCGCTATCGCCAGCAGCACCGATAGCGCACGCCGCGCGGCAAGGGTTCCTGCGATAAAGTTTCCAGCGATACCGGCGATGCCATAGGCGAACAGCAGGCTGCTTACCCAGCGCGCATCAAAGCCCGACCAGGAAACCAGCAGCGGACGCACAAAGGTGAAGGCCATAAAATGACCGGCCACCAGCAGCAGCGTTAACAGCAGCCCGCCCTGTAAAGCGGGCCGGCGTGCCAGCCCGGCCAACTGGCGCAGGGTAACGGACGTTATCGCCGGCAGCGACGGCAGCGATGCCTGCTGCAGTATCAGCACCAGCGCGCTGAACAGCGCCATAACGGCAAATGCCCAGCGCCAGCCTGCAATTTCGCCAATCAGCGCGCCAAGAGGAATACCGAGCACTGATGCGGCAGCCACGCCGCCAAAGATCAGTGATGTTGCCAGCCCGACGTGAGGTGCTGCCACCAGCCTTGCGGCCAGCCCGCCGGCAATGGCCCAGATCCCGCCAATGCAGAAGCCAACCAGCACGCGGGCTGCCAGCAACCAGCCGATTCCCGGCGCCAGGGCCGAGGCAAGATTGGCAACCACCAGCAGTAACAGCAGCCCGCCGAGGAGTGTTCGCCGGTCAATATCGCCGGCAGCCAGCACCACGCAGGGCGCAAAGAGAGCCGCCAGCAGTGCAGGCAGTGACATCGTCAACGCTGCCGTCCCCACGGAGGTCTGCAGGCTCTCTGCGATGGAGGTGAGCAGTCCCACCGGCAGCATTTCGGTGGTCACGACGGAGAACGTGGACAGCGCCACGGCAGCCACCGCCAGCCAGGGGCGGCGCGCGACAGATAAGGAAATCAGGGGCATTATCGTTATCCTTTGTATGATATAACCAGGCCACGGAAGCCTAAGCAGCCCATGAAAAACAGAGCCTGAGGTCTACCGCCGGCAATGCCCGATAAGCAGCCAGACGGGTTTTTCTACCTAAAAGGTCTCAGCCCGTGAGGGTGCGCACCGGCCGGTGAAGCCGGTTATCACGCATTACGTTCAGTCCGGTAACGCTGCGTGCCGCCCAGCCGATATGAACCCGCGATCGCCAGCAGCACGATCGCCGCGCCTGCCCCGATCGCTACGCTGAATCCGGCCTGCAAGCCGAAATAATCAACCAGCCGACCGGAGACCGCAGCCCCCAGCGCCACGCCGATATTCAGCCCGGCCAGCAGCCAGCTCATCCCCTCGGTAAGCTTCTCCACCGCGACCAGCCGTTCCACCAGCGACATCGCGATAATCATCGTCGGTGCAAAGCTCACACCGGCCAGCAGCACCGCGCCCGTCAGCGTGGTGATGCTGGCCGCCAGCCACAGCGGCAGGGTCGTCAGCGCCACGGCCAGCCCGCCGACCAGCAACTGCCGGTGCAGCGGCGTGGTCAAACGCAGCGCACCAAACAACAGCCCGGCGCTGCAGGAGCCAAACGCATAGGCTGACAGCACCAGGCTGGCCGCCGCCGGTTGCCCGCTCAGCTCTGCGAAGGCGACGCTCACCACGTCGACGCTGCCCACGATGATGCCCATCGCCATCATCAGCAGCGCCAGCAGGCGCACGCCCGGCTGACCAATCGGCGAGCCACCGCGTACCGCTGCCGTCGGTGCTGAAGACGTTAGCGGTTGCGTAGCGCGCAACCTCACCAGGGCCAGGGTGCCGCCCGCCAGCAGCAGCGCCGCCGCCAGCAGCCCCGCCTGAGGAAACGCGGCCACCGCCAGCCCGACCGACAGCGGCGGCCCGGCGATAAAAGTCACCTCATCCAGCACCGTCTCCAGCGAATTCGCGCTCTGCAGGCGCGGCTGGCCACGATACAGCGCTGCCCAGCGCGCCCGCACCATTGCCGACATACCGGGCATAAATCCGGCCAGCAGCGCGCCGACAAACAGCAGGCCATCCGGTGCCTGCAGATACGTGGTCGCCGCCAGCAGCAGCATCCCGGCCAGACTGATTGCGCTGGCAACCGGCAGCACGCGATGCTGTGAATGGCGGTCCGCCAGCCGGGCGACCTGCGGTGACAGCAGCGCATAGCTCAGCACAAAGGTGGCGGACACCGCCCCGGCCAGCGTATAGCTGCCGCGCAGCTGGGCCAGCAACGTGATAATACCGATGCCGGTCATCGGCAGCGGCAGGCGCGCCAGCAGCCCGGCCAGCAGCAGCCAACGGGTGCCGGGGGCGCTGAACAGTTCGCGATAGGCTCTGAACATCTCTTCTCCCTGGTTTTGCCTGCCATCACAGAGGGTGGCAATGACAATACATACAAAGCGTATGTTTAAGCCTATAATCATACGCAGTGAATGTAAATAATCATACGAGATGTATGTAAGAGGTAATCATGGTTCGCCGTACCCGCGCTGAAATGGAAGAGACCCGCGCCACCCTGCTGGCTACCGCCCGTACTTTTTTCTGTGAACACGGCTATGCCGCCACTTCGATGGACGATCTCACTGCCCACGCCGGCCTGACCCGCGGTGCGCTGTATCATCATTTTGGTGATAAAAAGGGGCTGCTGGCGGCGGTAGTAGAGCAGATTGATGCCGAGGTCGATGGCCGCCTGCAGGCGATTTCAGACGGTGCCGCCGATACCTGGCAGGGCTTCCGCCAGCGCTGCCGCGCCTATTTGCAGATGGCGCTGGAACCTGAGATCCAGCGCATCGTACTGCGCGACGCCCGCGCGGTACTGGGTGGCGCGACGCCGGAGTCACAGCGCTACTGCCTGGAGTCGATGCAGCGGCTGATTAGCGATCTGATGCAGCAAGGCATTGTGGTAAAAGCCGACCCGCAGGCGCTGGCCGCGCTGATCTACGGCAGCCTGGCAGAAGCGGCGGTGTGGATTGCCGGGGAAGAGGATGGCGATACGCGGCTGGAGAAGGGGCTGGGGGCGCTGGAGCTGCTGTTGCGGGGGATGCTGGCGAAGGAGTAAGAGGACGAAAAACTTGCAGGGATAAACACGGCTTTAGCCACTTCTTCCGGCTCACCGATCCTTACAAGCGGCTAAATCAGTCTGATCATTCCGCCGGAAATCCATGTGGATTTGGCCGTACTATTAGTAACAGCTGTTTAGTTCCGTAACAACTCGACGTAGCGACTGTATACATAACTTCTGTGGCGAGCTTTACCCGAGGTTTCAACAAGGATTGCAGCGTCGACCAGGGTTTTCACTGCAGCATTTGCCGTCGGGTAGGTTACTTCCAGTAGTTTGACTGCGCGTTCTACGGTCAGTTTAGGCATCGTCGGCAAAAACTCAAACAATCGGATGCTGTGTACGGACGTTGATCTCATTGAAAGAATCTTCTTCCTGTCGTCAGCAAACAGGGACGCAATTTTAATGATGCTTTGCTGCGCTTCATCTGCAGTATAATTAACCGCCTCTAGGAAAAAGGTCAGCCATTTCTCCCAGTCCCCCTCATTCCTGATATTTGTTAAGCACTGGTAGTAGTACTGCTGATGTTGCTTCAGGTAGCCAGAAACGTACAGCAGAGGCTCCTTCAGCAACTGCCATTCTTCCAGCAGCATGCTAATCAGCAGACGACCGATGCGTCCGTTCCCATTAAGAAAGGGGTGAATGGTTTCAAACTGTGCGTGTACAAGCGCTATTCGAACCAAAGGTGGCAGGGAAGGATTGATTTCATGAATATACTTCTCAAGTTCTGACAGTAAGTCGCCCACGCTTTCAGGGGGCGGCGGTACACAGGATGCGTTACCTGGCCTTGTACCCCCGATCCAGTTTTGGGTCGTCCTCACCTCACCGGGTTGTTTCGCTGCTCCGCGGGCACCTGACAGCAGCACGTGGTGAGCCTGTTTTAAGAGCCGTACACAGACTGGCAGGCCGGAAGGAGAGTTCAATTCATCACTGACAAATCTGTATGCCCGCAGATAGTTAGTGACTTCTTCAACGTCTTCAACATTCGCTACCACAAGACCCGCTTCTTCATCAAAAATATCGTTAAGTGTCGCCTGAGTACCTTCCAGTTGAGAGGTGAGTAGTGCCTCTTTACGGATAGCACTGTACACGAGCCATTCGCTTGAGGAGACAAGCCCGGACATGCCCGCGAGTCTAGCTAAGGATTTTTCAGCTTTCTCGTTCAGCTCAAGGTATGAGGCAGGGTCAATCTCCGGCGCGGTGGGCGGTAAGGAGGCCGGTATAAAAGCATTGACCGTTTCATCATAACTGACGGTTTTGATAAAGTGACCGGATGCGCGCTTCATTAAGAAATCCTTTGATGTCTGGGGATGTTATTAAAGCCTGCTTGAACTATGTCATACCATATTAAAATATTCTTTAATAAAAGATGTCTCAGTTAAACATCCTTTACTTAGCATCCATACGGCAGTTGCCACGCTGAGCTTCTTACGCATGCGCCCTCCCTCTTCAACCACACATCTCTCCCACACCCGTCACCGCCGCCAGCAGCTGTTGCTTATACGCGTGTTGTGGATCTCGCCAGAACTGCCCGACTTCAGCGGCCTCCACGATTACGCCATGGAGACGACCAACCAATACGATGCGCTGGAATCCGAAATCCAGCGCATCGTATTGGGCGGAGCGACGCCGGCATCGCAGCGCCACTTTCATTCGCCGCGACGACGAAGATATTCAGTGAAAAAGAGGCACCGAGAAATCAAGGTATCCATGGTCTGTACTGTAGATCATGCCCTTGGAAATGATATTGGCCCGTGCAGGTCCCAGCGATGACCGATCGCGTTCCATCTCCTTAGCAATACTTGCCATTGAATAGGGTCCATCACCCAGGGCAGCCATCGCCTTAACAAACTGGATTTCAGCCCTGGTCAGTCGGTCATACCGAACTTTGAAGAAGCCTGTATCAAGGCCGGCGAGTGTTTCAGGGTAAGCGCGCTCTACATCAGCGAGCGTGATCGTTGGACCAGATCAGCCTCAAGCTGAGATACGATCATCCCCTGCTCTCTTGCGATATTACCGATTTCGTTGAGTAATACCGTCTTACCGACTCCACGCAGGCCCAGGAGCATCAGCGATCGTGCAGGTTTTCCTATTAATGCACGGCCCGCAGGAAATGCGAGCCATCTTTAAGACAGGATCCCGGCCAGCGAGTTCGGGTGGAGGAAAACCAGCACCAGGGGCAAAGGGATTGCGATAGGGGTCCATACCAACCTCATCATAGAGTAGCGAAAAATAATGAAAAATAGTGTTTTTTGCTAGTGCTGCATAGAGATTGCTACTTTCCAATAATAACGATCAAACGTAGCATTTTTCGGGGGCCTGGGGGCCGAAAGTGCGCTGCTCCTGTAAGCCTCCCAAAACAACTGCTTGATGGGGGGCCTGTTGCTAACAGATGCCAGAGATTAACAGACATAAAAAAGCCCGCAGTGATGCGGGCTCAGAGAGTGCATTATGTTTAGGCGTGCCAGCGAATGCCAGCCGCTAAATCATTCCCACTCAATCGTCGCCGGTGGTTTACCCGAAATATCATAAACGACGCGGGAGATGCCGTTCACTTCGTTGATGATGCGGTTGGAGACGCGGCCGAGGAAGTCGTACGGCAGGTGCGCCCAGTGCGCGGTCATAAAGTCGATGGTCTCGACCGCACGCAGGGAAACCACCCAGTCGTACTTACGGCCATCGCCCATTACGCCAACGGAGCGTACCGGCAGGAACACGGTGAAGGCCTGGCTGACCTTGTTGTACAGGTCGGCTTTGTGCAGCTCTTCGATGAAGATCGCATCGGCGCGGCGCAGCAGGTCACAGTACTCTTTCTTCACTTCACCCAGTACGCGAACGCCAAGGCCCGGGCCCGGGAACGGGTGACGGAACAGCATCGCGTGCGGCAGGCCCAGCTCAAGGCCGATTTTGCGTACTTCGTCTTTGAACAGCTCTTTCAGCGGCTCAACCAGGCCCAGCTTCATCTCTTTCGGCAGGCCACCCACGTTGTGGTGTGATTTGATCACGTGCGCTTTGCCGGTGGCAGAGGCGGCAGATTCAATCACGTCCGGGTAGATGGTGCCCTGCGCCAGCCACTTCACATCCTGCAGCTTGGTGGCTTCTTCGTCGAACACTTCCACGAACACGCGGCCGATGATTTTACGCTTGGCTTCCGGATCGTTCTCGCCGGCCATCTGCTCAAGGAAGCGGTTTTCGGCGTTAACGTGGACGATATTCAGGCCGAAGTGGTTACCGAACATCTCCATGACCTGCTCGGCTTCGTTCAGGCGCAGCAGGCCGTTATCAACGAATACGCAGGTCAGACGGTCGCCGATGGCGCGGTGCAGCAGCATCGCGGTCACGGAGGAGTCCACGCCGCCGGAGAGGCCGAGGATCACTTTATCTTCGCCAACCTGCTCACGCAGGCGCTCGACCGCGTCTTCGATGATTTTGGCCGGGGTCCACAGCGCTTCACACTGGCAGATATCGCGCACGAAGCGCTCCAGCAGACGCTGGCCCTGACGGGTGTGGGTCACTTCCGGGTGGAACTGCACGCCGTAAAAGCGTTTTTCTTCGTTGGCCATAATGGCAAACGGGCAGGTATCGGTGCTGGCAACGGTAACGAAGTCAGCCGGGATGGCGGTGACTTTATCGCCGTGGCTCATCCACACGTCGAGCAGCGAATTGCCGTCGGCGCTGATGGCGTCTTCGATATCGCGGATCAGCGCGCTCTGGGTCTTCACTTCCACCTGAGCGTAACCAAATTCACGCTCGTTCGAGCCCTCTACCGCACCGCCCAGCTGTATCGCCATGGTCTGCATGCCGTAGCAGACGCCCAGCACCGGCACGCCGGCGTTGAACACGTACTCAGGAGCACGCGGGCTGTTGTGTTCGGTGGTGCTTTCCGGGCCGCCGGAGAGGATGATGCCGTTCGGGTTGAAACCGCGGATCTGCTCTTCGGTGACGTCCCACGCCCACAGTTCACAGTACACGCCCAGTTCGCGCACGCGGCGCGCGACCAGCTGAGTATACTGTGAACCGAAATCGAGGATCAGGATGCGGTGTTTATGGATATTTTCCGTCGTCATTGGGCTATTCCAGGGCGATGTAAACAAAATGGGATGTAAAACGCCCGGCTGAGCCGGGCGGGGAAATCAGGGGTTATCAGGAACCCATGCGGTAGTTCGGCGACTCTTTGGTGATGGTCACGTCGTGGACGTGGCTCTCCTGAATGCCGGCACCGCTGATACGTACAAATTCCGCTTTGGTGCGCAGTTCATCGATGGTACCACAGCCGGTCAGACCCATACAGGAGCGCAGGCCGCCCATCTGCTGGTGAACGATCTCTTTCAGGCGGCCTTTGTAGGCAACGCGGCCTTCAATGCCTTCCGGCACCAGCTTGTCTGCGGCGTTATCGGTCTGGAAGTAACGGTCGGAGGAGCCTTTCGACATCGCGCCCAGAGAACCCATACCACGGTATGATTTGAACGAGCGGCCCTGGTAGAGTTCGATCTCACCCGGGGACTCTTCGGTACCCGCCAGCATCGAACCGACCATGACCGCAGCGGCACCGGCCGCGATGGCTTTGGCGATGTCGCCGGAGAAGCGGATACCGCCGTCGGCGATAACCGGAATACCGGTGCCTTCCAGCGCTTCGACCGCGTCAGAAACGGCAGAGATCTGCGGTACGCCCACGCCGGTCACGATACGGGTGGTACAGATTGAGCCAGGGCCGATACCCACTTTCACCGCGCTCACGCCCGCGTCGGCCAGCGCACGTGCGCCGGCACCGGTGGCCACGTTGCCGCCCACGATCTGCAGGTCAGGATATTTAGCACGGGTGGCGCGGATGCGCTGCAGCACGCCTTCAGAGTGGCCGTGTGAGGAGTCGATCAGCAGCACGTCAACGCCGGCGGCAACCAGCGCGTCCACGCGCTCTTCGTTACCGGCACCGGCACCGACGGCTGCACCGACGCGCAGGCGACCCTGCTCATCTTTACAGGCGTTAGGCTTACGCTCGGCTTTCTGGAAGTCTTTCACGGTGATCATGCCCAGCAGATGGAAGCTGTCGTCCACCACCAGCGCTTTCTCAACGCGTTTTTCGTGCATGCGGTGCAGCACCACGTCGCGGGCTTCGCCCTCTTTCACGGTAACCAGACGCTCTTTCGGCGTCATCACCGC
This sequence comes from Erwinia sp. B116, assembly GCF_002865965.1. NCBI lineage: Bacteria > Pseudomonadati > Pseudomonadota > Gammaproteobacteria > Enterobacterales > Erwiniaceae > Erwinia > Erwinia sp. B116. The sequence continues at coordinate 16,264 of NZ_JRZZ01000002.1, read as the reverse complement.
GGAAACCGGCAGGCTGAGGTCGGTCACGAAGCGCACGTCACGGCCGGTGATGATACCGACCAGCTCGTTCTCGCCGTTGACCACCGGGTAGCCGGCAAAGCCGTTCTGCTCGGTCAGCGCTTTCACGTCGCTCAGCGGGGTGGTTGGCAGCACGGTCTGCGGATCGGTGACGACGCCGCTCTCGTGTTTTTTCACCTTACGCACTTCTTCGGCCTGGCGTTCAATGGACATATTCTTGTGAATAAAGCCCAGACCGCCTTCCTGCGCCAGTGCGATCGCCAGATTGGCTTCGGTCACGGTATCCATCGCTGCGGAGAGCATAGGGATGTTCAGGCGAATGGTTTTGGTAAGCTGGGTGCTGAGGTCAGCCGTGTTTGGCAGAACGGTCGAGTGAGCAGGAACGAGCAGGACGTCGTCGAAAGTCAGGGCTTCTTTGATGATTCTTAGCATGGCAATATCTCAACCTCAGGGTGAATGAGAACTTGTAAAATATTGCCGCGGCATTATACAGGCCGTAATCGATTGCCTCCAGTACTTTTTACGAAAAACCCTTGATCCCTCCGCTGGGGCATGTAGTATCGGTTGATTAACCCTCTGATTTGAAATTTGATCTTCATCACAATGTCGCTACCGCCAACCGCCAATATTTTTACCGTCAGCCGTCTCAACACCACGGTGCGCAAGCTGCTGGAGATGGAAATGGGCCAGGTGTGGCTCAGCGCTGAGATCTCAAATTTCTCGCAGCCCTCTTCCGGCCACTGGTACTTCACGCTGAAGGATGACGGTGCCCAGGTGCGCTGTGCGATGTTCCGCAACAGCAACCGCCGCGTCACCTTCCGCCCGCAAAACGGTCAGCAGGTGCTGGTGCGCGCCACCATCACCCTGTACGAACCGCGCGGCGACTACCAGCTGATTGCCGAAAGCATGCAGCCCGCCGGCGACGGCCTGTTACAGCAGCAGTTTGAACAGCTGAAACAACGCCTCACCGCCGAAGGCCTGTTCGAACAGGCTCACAAACAGCCGCTGCCCACCCCGGCACGACGGGTGGGCGTCATCACCTCGCCCACCGGTGCAGCGCTGCACGACGTGCTGCACGTGCTGCAGCGCCGTGACCCGTCGCTGCCGGTGGTGATCTACCCGACCCAGGTACAGGGCGCAGAAGCGCCCTCAGGCATCGTACGGGCCATTGAACTGGCTAACGCCCGCAACGAGTGCGACGTCCTGATCGTCGGCCGCGGCGGCGGCTCGCTGGAAGACCTGTGGAGCTTCAACGACGAACGCGTCGCGCGCGCCATCTTCGCCAGCCGCATCCCGATCGTCAGCGCCGTCGGCCACGAAACCGACGTCACCATCGCCGACTTTGTCGCCGACCTGCGCGCGCCCACCCCCTCGGCCGCCGCCGAACTGGTCAGCCGCAACCAGCTGGAACTGGTACGCCAGCTGCAGTCACAACAGCAGCGGCTGGAAATGGCGATGGATTACTACCTCGCCCAGCAGCAGCGCAGCTTCAGCCGCCTGCAGCACCGTTTACAGCAGCAGCACCCCCAGCTGCGCCTCGCCCGCCAGCAAACCGCGCTGATCAAGCTACAGCGCCGCCTGGACGACGCCGTGCAGCTGCGCCTGCGCCAGGCCAGCCGCCAGCAGGAACGCGCCCAACAGCGCCTCAGCGCCATCCGCCCTGAACTGCGCTTAGAGCGCGCCCGCCAGCACCTCCAGCAGTGGCAGCACCGCCTGCAGCAGGCCCTGACCCAGCAGCTCAACGCCAGCAAACAGCGCTTCGGCAACCTCACCGCCCAACTCGACGGCGTCAGCCCGCTGGCCACCCTCGCCCGCGGATTCAGCGTCACCACCGCCGCCGACGGCGAAGTCATCAAAAAAACCACCCAACTCAAGACCGGCGACACCCTAAAAACCCGCCTCGACGACGGCTGGGTCGAAAGCGAAGTCACCGCCCTCACCCCAACAAAGAAACCCCGCAAACGCGCCGCCCCGAAGCCATAAAACCTACAGGCACCAAGCCTTAAAACCACCTGCCAAAACCACAGCCCATTTTTCGGGAGGGCAGCGGGATGAGCCCGGAGCGGGGTAACCCGCGCAGGGTCGCCCGCTGACAGGCCCGACGTATCTGGATCCAACAGGCAACGAGCCTTTGCCCTTGCCCTCAACCTCAAGGCAAAAAAAAGCCCCTCCGCAATGGAAGGGGCCTGATTCAGCTCGACGAATTAACCGGGCTTACTTATCCAAACCGTATGCAATCACATAATCACCACGGTCCGGCGACTGACGCGCCCCGCCCGCAGAAATCAGAATATACTGCTTACCGGTCTTCGGTGACACATAGCTCATCGGGCCACCCTGACTACCCACCGGCAGACGTGCTTTCCACACCTCCTTACCGGTTGAACTATCAAACGCACGCAGATAGTAATCCTGCGTACCGGCGATAAACACCAGGCCACCCTGAGTCGCCAGCGTACCGCCCAGCGTAGGCATACCCACCGGCATCTGCGCCTTCATCTTAATACCGAACGGACCGGTATCCTGCACCGTACCCACCGGCACCTGCCAGACGATCTTCTGCGTCTTCAGATCGATAGCGGACAGCGTACCAAACGGTGGCTTCTGGCACGGAATGCCCAGCGGCGACATAAAGCGGTTCTTATTCACCGCAAACGGCGTACCTTTCAGCGGCACCGCGCCCATACCGGTATTCACCGCTTCGCCGCCGTTGCTGGCCGGACCACTGGTGGTTTTCGCCGGGATCATCTGAACCCACAGGCCCAGACGCATATCGTTGGCGAAGATATAGTGGTTGTTCGGATCGGTAGACAGGCTGCCCCAGTTCATGCCGCCCAGGGAACCCGGGAAGCTCAGGGACATATCGGTACCCGGTACGGTGTACAGGCCGTCATAACGCATGGACTTGAAGCCGATACGGCAGGCCAGCTGGTCAAACGGCGTGGCACCCCACATATCCGATTCCGTCAGCGTACCGGCACCAATCTCAGGCATACCGACTGACTTCGGCTGGGTTGGCGTGTACTGCTCATTCGGAATATTGCCAGGCTTAACCGGCACTTCCTTCACTTCGGTCAGCGGCTTGCCGGTCAGACGATCCAGCACGTAGATCTGGCCCGCTTTAGTGCCGATCACTACCGCAGGTTTGGTGGTGCCATCTTTCTGCGGGAAGTCGATCAGGCTCGGCTGCATCGGCAGGTCGAAGTCCCACAGATCGTTATGCACGGTCTGATAAACCCACTTCTCTTTACCGGTGGTCGCGTCCAGCGCCAGGATCGAGGCACCGTACTTATGATCCAGCGCGTTACGGTTGGCACCCCACAGGTCCACCGACGAGCTGCCCATCGGCAGGAACACGGTGTTCATCGCCGCATCGTAGGACATCGGTGCCCACGAATTCGGGGTACTGCGCACGTAGTTCTTATCGCTGCTCAGTGACGCATTCGGATCCGGGTTGCCCGGGTCAAACGCCCAGCGCATCGCACCGGTCACCACGTCAAAGCCGCGCAGCACGCCGCCAGGCATGTCGGTCTGCACGTTATCGGCTACGCGACCGCCTACCACCACGGTAGTACCGGCCAGCGTAGGCGCGGAGGTCAGCTGATACTGCGGGTCTGGCGCATCGCCCAGGCCGGCTTTCAAATCAACAAAACCTTTGTTACCAAAGTTCTGGCACAGCTCGCCGTTGTCGGCGTTAACCGCCACCAGACGTGCGTCGATGGTGTTCATCAGCAGGCGACGCTGGCAGGTATCACCGGCGGCCAGGCTCACAGCCGGAACCGGGGTAGAGTCCGGCACGGTTGGCTGCTGCAGCGGTTTGGTGGCGTCAAAATAAGCCAGACCACGGCAGCGGTTCCACACCTGGGACTGCGCATTGATCTCGGTTTTCCACAGCTGCTTACCGCTGTCGACGTCCACGGCGATAATGTTGTTGTGCGGCGTACACAGGAAGATGCGATCGCCAACCTGCAGCGGAGTCTGCTGATCTTCCGCGCCGTTACCGGTCGGGCTAATTGGCGTATCGCCGGTGTGGAAGGTCCATACCGGTTTCAGATCTTTCACGTTATCGCGGGTGATCTGGTCCAGCGCCACAAAGCGGCTGCCGCCGGCGGTGTTGCCGTAGTTATCCCAGTCTTTCTGCTGCTTGCTCTTATCGACCGGCACCAGCGGCAGTTCCTGACCGGCAAACGGCACGGTCGGGTGCGGCTGGAACATGCCCCAGAAGGTCGCCAGCAGGCCCACCACCAGCACGGCGCTGACGCCGTACGCGGGTTTAGCCAGCGAAGATTTCCCTTCGCGCTTACGCAGCGCGGGCAGCGTAATCAGCGCCAGCAACAGCATGCCGGCGAAGAACACCACGCGGGAAACCAGCGGCCAGAAGTCGAGGCCAACATCGGCCAGCGCCCAGATGGCGGTGCCAACGGCGGCCACCGCAAACAGGGTCACCGCAGACGATTTACGGCGGAAGAACTGCACGGCGGAAGCGAGGGTCACCAGGCCTGCCAGTACGAAATACCAGCTACCGCCGAGGGAAATCAGCTTACCGCCGCCGATGATGAAATAGAGGCCCGTTGCAAGGAGAATGATTCCCAGCAGGAAGCACCACAAGCCCAGCCCTTTCGCTGACCCTGCATTTGTCTGAGGCATACAGAAATACTCCTGGAGAAAATAAGGCGCGATTCGCTAAAACCTTATTTTTATTAACATCGTACACGGGACATACCCGTCCTGCTTTGCAAGCAACTGCCGCTAAGGCACGGCTGGCGCGCCGGGGCACTGCTGGAAAGCGGCAGGATTGTACCACCAGGTTCATAATTTAATAAACAGAAAATTAACAACCCCTGTATGACTGCGCTCCCTGCTATTGGGTATAGCACAAAATGATTAACTGCATATTTACCAGGGTTAACACTTTTTTGTGCCCAGCAAAAAGGGCCCCTCGGGGCCCTTTGCGGTATTAACGTTTGTTCTTTTTCAGATGGCTCATCAGGCGCTGACGTTTACGCTGCTGAGTCGGGGTCAGCAGGTTGCGCTTGCCTTCATACGGGTTCTCACCCTCTTTGAACTGGATGCGGATCGGCGTACCCATTACCTTCAGTGAACGACGGAAGTAGTTCATCAGGTAGCGCTTATAGGAGTCCGGCAGATCCTTCACCTGGTTACCGTGGATCACCACAATCGGCGGGTTATAACCACCGGCGTGGGCATATTTCAGCTTCACGCGGCGGCCACGTACCAGCGGCGGCTGGTGATCGTCAGTCGCCATATTCATGATGCGCGTCAGCATCGAGGTGTTCACGCGGCGGGTGGAACAGTCGTAAGCTTCGGTTACCGACTCAAACAGGTTGCCCACCCCGCTGCCGTGCAGCGCGGAGATAAAGTGGATGCGGGCGAAGTCGATAAAGCCCAGACGGAAGTCGAGGTTCTCTTTCACCTCTGCACGCGCTTCCTCTGTCATGCCATCCCACTTGTTGACCACAATCACCAGCGAACGCCCGCTGTTGAGAATAAAGCCCAGCAGCGACAGATCCTGATCGGAGATGCCTTCACGGGCGTCGATCACCAGCATCACTACGTTGGCATCTTCAATCGCCTGTAGCGTTTTGATCACCGAGAACTTCTCTACGGTGTCGGTGATTTTGCCGCGCTTACGTACCCCGGCGGTGTCGATCAGAATATATTCACGTTCGTCACGTTCCATCGGGATATAGATACTGTCGCGGGTAGTGCCCGGCATGTCGTACACCACCACGCGCTCTTCACCGAGAATACGGTTGGTGAGCGTTGATTTACCGACGTTCGGGCGGCCAACGATAGCCAGCTTGATCGGTAGCGTGCGCGGGTCAAACTCCTCTTCGGGCTCTTCTTCCACCGCTTCGCCACGGGCTTTAGCGGCTTCACGCTCCAGCTCTGCCCAGTAGGCGGCGTTCTCTTCTTCTTCGGTGATTTCACGCGGGTCGACTTCGTCCATCCACGGCAGCAGCACCATCTCCAGCAGGCTGGTGACGCCACGGCCGTGTGAAGCGGCGATCGGGTGGATCTCGCCCAGACCCAGCGACCAGAAGTCGAGCACGGCGGCATCGGCATCCAGACCGTCGGTTTTGTTGGCCACCAGGAAGGTTGCCTTTTCACGGGAGCGCAGGTGCTTAGCAATGGCCGTATCGGCGGGCATCAGACCGGCACGGGCGTCTACCATAAACAGCACCACGTCGGCTTCTTCAATCGCCAGCAGCGACTGTTCGGCCATACGCGTTTCCACGCCCTCTTCGGTGCCATCGATACCGCCGGTATCAATACAAATAAACTCACGCCCTTCGACCTCGGCGCGACCATATTTGCGATCTCGGGTCAGTCCAGGGAAATCCGCCACCAGCGCATCTCGCGTGCGCGTCAAACGGTTAAAAAGGGTAGATTTTCCCACATTGGGACGCCCGACCAGCGCGACCACAGGTACCATATTAAAGCCTCATAACTGAAAAATAGGGCCCGCTGCGAAGCGATTTTCTGTCAAACACAGGATTTTAAGTCGCAGGGATCGGGCTGATGGCGCTAAGGATAACACGCCCGGAAAAAAACAAAACGGCTCCTGAACGTTCAGGAGCCGTTTTTTCCGCAATTCAGCCGTGGTTAATCACGGCCGGGTGCGGATGTTACCGCGGTGAGATTAACGCGTAATCGCGTACACTTCGCCGTCTTTGCTCTGGATCAGCAGCTTGTCGCTGGCCACCACCGGCTCGGTCTGGAAACCGGAGCTGTCCAGTTTCTGCTGAGCCACGAAACGCCCGTCTTCGGTGTTGATCCAGTGCAGGTAGCCTTCGCTGTCGCCAACCACCACGTAGCCGTTATAGAGCACCGGTGAGGTCAGGTTGCGGTGCAGCAGATCGCTCTGGCGCCAGATGGTCACGCCACCTTCGGTGCTCAGCGCAATGACGCGGTCATCCTGATCGACAAGGAAAATACGGCCACCGTCGACGATCATGTCGTGAACAGAGCCGATTTCACGCTTCCAGATCACCTGACCGGAACGCAGGTCGAGGGCGGTCAGGTTGCCGTTGTAGGCCAGCGCATACACCACGCCGTTAACCACGATCGGGGTGGTATCAACGTCTGCCAGGCGGTCGATCTCGGTCGCACCGCTTGGCTGAGAGATGCGCTGCTGCCAGATAATCTGGCCCTGATTCAGGATCACGGCGCTGACGCGGCCGTTATCACCGCCGACGATCGCCGCACCAAAGGCGACAGCCGGGGCAGATTCACCGCGCAGGCTCAACGCCGGCATATCCAGGTTAACCGTCCACTTCACCACGCCGCTGGTCTGGTCCAGACCCTGCAGCATGCCGTTGCTGGTGTGTACCAGCACCAGACCATCGCTAATCACCGGGCGCGACAGCACTTCACCGGCTGCTTTGGTCTGCCAGGCCACAGAGCCGTCGCTGCTGTTCAGCGCGTAAACCTGCGCGCGCTCGCTGCCGACGTAGACGTGGCCGCCGTCAACGGTCAGGCCGCCGGACAGCAGGGCCGGGAGATTGCTGGAGAAGAAACCGGTCTTTTCAGACAGGTCGACCTTCCACTGCTCTTTACCGTCGCCGGCGTTCAGCGCTTTTACCACGCCGTGGCGGTCTGCCGCATAAACGGTGCTGTCAGCCCAGGCCGGATGCAGGTTCGAGTAGAAGTCACCCACGCCGTTACCCACCGAGGTACTCCAGACTTTTTCCGGAGTAAACTGGTTTTGCACGGTTGGCAGAGGGGACATTTTGACCACGTCCTCTTCACCGCTAAACCATGAACATCCGCTGAGTAAAGTGACTGAAATCAGTCCCGGCAACAGTATCTTACGCAATTCCATGAAATCCCTCTTGTGCCTGTGCAGGCCAAATTATTCGCTATTAACCTGGCAGATTATTCATTTTCATTTGCAGCATCTCTTTCAGCGCGGAAGAGGTATCGGCCGCGACGCCTTTGCTCCACGCGTCGCGTGCGCCCTGGGTATCCCCTTTGCTGAGCAGCGCTTCACCACGAACATCGGCGACGATGGCTACCCAGCCGTCACCCTTGATGTTTTCCAGCGTTTTTAATACCGCATCCGGCTGTTTCTGCTGCAGCTGAATACGCGCCAGGCGCAGATTCAGTACCGCCTGCAGGTTGGCATCTTTGGTATCCTGCAGACCGTTCTGCAGCTGGGCTGCCGCTTTATCCAGCTGATTATTGTCAACATAACGCTTCGCGAGGTCCAGCGACGCCAGCGCACCGTAGGTGTTGTTGTTGTCGCTGGCGAACTTCGCCGCCGCGTCAAGCGTAGCCGGTTTGCTGGCATCCAGCGCTGCGGTCACCTGCTGATAGGCCGCCGACGTCTCACGGGAGCCGCTGTCTTCATGACTGCTCCAGTATTTCCAGCCGACCAGGGCACCGACGCCCAGCACCACGCCAGCCACCAGCGCTTTTCCATTCTGAGCGAAGAAATTCTTCAGCGCGTCAACCTGTTCGTTTTCGTTGCTATACGATTCCACGCAGTACTACTCCTTTAAATCGTCTGTTTGCTTTGGGCTTAGTGCTGTAACATCGCCGCCAGCGTGGCGGCTACGTCCTGCTGCGCCAGCGTTTGCTGTTCGCCATTACGTAAATCTTTAATCACGACCTGCGCTTTCGCCACTTCATCTTCGCCGAGCACCAGCGCGACGCGGGCACCCCACTTGTCCGCACGGGCGAACTGCTTCTTGAAGTTGCCGCCGCCAAAGTTGGTCATCAGCTTCAGATCCGGCTGCGCGTCACGCAGCTGCTCTGCCAGCATCATCGCTGCGCCCTGCACCCCGGCACCTGAAGCGATAACATAGACATCAACATTGCGCGTCGGTTCAAATTCCGGGTTAACGGTTTGAATCAGCAGGACCAGACGCTCCAGCCCCATGGCAAAACCGACCGCCGGGGTGGCGCGGCCACCCAGCTGCTCAACCAGGCCGTCATAACGGCCGCCGGCACAGACGGTGCCCTGCGAACCCAGGCTGCTGGTCACCCACTCAAATACGGTGCGGTTGTAGTAGTCAAGGCCACGCACCAGGCGCTGGTTGACGGTGTAAGCAATGCCGGCGGCATCCAGCAGCGCGCACAGGCCGCTGAAGTGTTCGCGGGAGTCGTCATCCAGGTAGTCGGCCAGCGCCGGCGCGTCGTTCAGCAGCGCCTGCACGTCCGGGTTTTTGCTGTCCAGCACGCGCAGCGGGTTGGTGTACATACGGCGCTTGCAGTCTTCGTCCAGCACCTCGATGTGCTGCTCAAGGAAGGCCACCAGCGAGTCACGGTAGTTAGCACGCGCCTCCAGTGAACCGATTGAGTTCAGCTCCAGGCGCACGTGCTCAGAGATCCCCAGGGCTTTCCACCAGCGGGCGGTCATCAGGATCAGTTCGGCATCGATATCCGGCCCCTGCAGGCCAAACACTTCGGCACCGATCTGATGGAACTGGCGGTAGCGCCCTTTCTGCGGACGCTCGTAACGGAACATCGGACCGATATACCACAGGCGCTGCTCCTGGTTATACAGCAGGCCGTGCTCGATACCGGCACGCACGGTGCCTGCGGTACCTTCCGGGCGCAGCGTCAGGCTTTCGCCGTTGCGGTCATCGAAGGTGTACATCTCTTTTTCAACCACGTCGGTGACTTCACCAATTGCGCGCTTGAATAACGGCGTCTGCTCGACGATCGGCAGGCGGATTTCACTGAAACCATAGCTGCCCAGCACCTGCTTGAGGATCTGCTCAACGCGCTGCCACACGGCGGTGTCGGCAGGCAGGTAGTCGTTCATGCCGCGAATGGCCTGGATGTTCTTCGCCACGAATTCTCTCTCAAATTAAATGTGTCAGGGGAACGGCCGCCGTAAAGACCTGTTTTCAGGCCGGCGTGCGTCGCTCCCGGCTCATTACTTTTCGACCTGCTGTACGTTGATCCGACGGGTTTCGTCGAGGATCGTCGCTTTGGCGCGGATACGCGCTTCCAGCTGGTCAATCATATTGTCGTTATCCAGACGCTCGCGCAGGCGCACGCCGTCTTCGTAGAAACCGCTTTTCTTGCTGCCGCCGGTCACGCCCATGGTGGAGACGGTGGCTTCGCCGGGCCCGTTGACCACGCAGCCGATGATCGAGATATCCATCGGGGTGATGATATCTTCCAGCCGCTGCTCCAGCGCGTTGACCGTGCCGATCACGTCAAATTCCTGACGGGAACAGGTCGGGCAGGCGATAAAATTAATCCCGCGCGAGCGAATGCGCAGCGATTTCAGAATATCGAAACCGACCTTCACCTCTTCTACCGGGTCGGCCGCCAGCGAAATACGCAGCGTGTCGCCGATCCCTTCAGAAAGCAGCAGGCCGAGGCCGATGGCAGATTTAACCGCACCGGCACGCGCGCCACCGGCTTCGGTGATGCCTAAGTGCAACGGCTGATCGATCTGCTTTGCCAGCAGGCGATAGGATTCTACGGCAAGGAACACGTCAGAGGCCTTAACGCTGACCTTAAACTGGTCAAAATTAAGACGGTCGAGATGATCAACGTGGCGCATTGCCGATTCCAGCAGCGCCTGTGGCGTCGGTTCGCCATATTTTTCCTGCAGGTCACGCTCCAGCGAACCGCCGTTGACGCCGATGCGGATCGGGATGTTGTAGTGACGCGCGCAGTCGACGACGCTGCGGATACGCTCTTCGTTACCGATGTTGCCTGGGTTAATGCGCAGGCAGTCCACACCGTATTCGGCGACTTTCAAAGCAATGCGATAGTCAAAGTGGATATCGGCAACCAGCGGTACGTTGACCTGCTGTTTGATCAGGCGGAAGGCTTCCGCGGCGTCCATGGTCGGCACGGAAACGCGAACGATGTCGACCCCTACCCGCTCCAGCGCTTTAATCTGGGCCACGGTGGCGGCGACATCGGTCGTTTTGGTATTGGTCATGGACTGGACGGCAATCGGTGCGCCATCCCCCACGGGCACTTTCCCGACGTAAATGCGTGTGGATTTGCGACGGGTAATGGGGACTTCACTGTGCATATTGGTTCTCCATAATTACTCGCGCCGGGGCAGAGGCGTTACTGCGCACCCAGAGTCAGGCGAGCAACCTGGTTAGTACGGATAAAACGGCTCAGATCGACAGGTTTACCCTGGTATTCGATCTGCACTGCGGCAGGTGCGCCGATTTTTAAGCGGTAAGGAGCGGTACCCGCCAGGCTGAGTTTACCACCGCTGCGCTGAACACCGCTGAACAGTTTTTTACCCGCCGCATCGGTGACTTCAAGCCAGCAGTCGTTGGTGAAATTCATCACCAGCGCGTTCGGGTCTGCCGCCGGTGCGCTGACCGCCGCGCTGCCGGTTGGCAGCTGTGCGCTGGCGTTATCCACCGGTGCCTGTGAAGGTGAAACCACCACAGGCTGTGTGTTCGCAGCCTGAGCAGGTGCTGCCGTGGCGGCAGGCGCCTGAGCGGTCGCCGCAGGCGCCGCAGCTGCCGGGGCAGCGCCCGCCGCATCAGCGGCAGGCGTGCTGTCAGACGGCGCTGACGGTTGCAGTTCAATGTTGTTCGCGCCGTCGGCGCTGCCGTCGGTTAACGGAATCGACTGGCCGTTATCGCTGCCGACCGAGGCGTTCTGATCGGACATCGATACCAGGTCGTCCTGCGCGGCCTTGTGGTTCTGATACCACCAGGCACCGGTCAGACCGACCACCACAAACAGCACCAGCCAGGTGAAGATCATCAGCCAGCCATCGCGCTTTTTACGGCGCTTGCCCAGTGAAAAACTCTGCATTGGCTGCACGCGGGCGGCCTGTACCGGTGCCTGTTTAGCCAGCATCGGTAACAGCTCCTCTTCGGGTACATTCACCAGGCGAGCATAGGAACGGATATAGCCGCGCAGGAAGGTCGAGGCGAGATCGGCAGGCGATTTGTCCTCTTCAATATCCCGCACGGTGGAAAGTTTCAGGCACAGGCGCTCAGCAACGTTCTGCTGGGTCAGCCCCTTGAGTTCACGGGCGCTGCGCAGGCGCTCGCCTGTGGAATTTACGTTAGATTTTTCTTGAGTGGCTTCAGTATTCATTAGCTAAAAAATGCTGGTACTGTATCGAAAGTGGAAAAATTCGCGCAAGCCGTGCTCCGTAACGCCTAACGTCATCGGGCCGGTTCTCCTGCGCGGCGAAGCGAATCTCTAACCACAGGCTCTCTGCCGAAGCAGGTAAAGACTGTTGGTAAACATCTAACAGGAGGCGCGATTCCGCACGTCTCCCCTTTCCATAGCGCCTTTCGGCTTCAGCCAGCAACAGCATCCCTCTGGCTGGATCGTACCGTACCGTCTTAGCCAGCGCATCACGTGCTGGCTCAGGCTCACCGGCATTCAGGTAACAGTAGCCTGAATTTTCAATACTGTCGGCCCGCAGGCCGCCTGTTGAAGATTCCGCCACCCGACTGAACTGCCGCTGTGCCGCATCATACTGCCTTAATCCGCAGAGAAACGCACCGTAATTATTAAGCACATAGCCGTTTTGCGGTGCCAGCTGCCGCGCCTGACGGTAGGATTCTGCCGCAGCCGCGGCGTCCCCGCTCTGCTGCTGAAACCGCGCCATGGCCAGCCGGGTGCGATAATCCTCCGGGGCCAGCGCCAGCGCCCGCTGCAGATTGCGTTCGGCGGCGGATAACTCACCGCGCGCCAGCCATGCCAGCCCCAGTTGCAGGCGGGTATCGACCAGCGATTCCCGCTGCGGTGGTCGCTGGCAGCCACTCAGCAGCATGCCCAGCAACACGGCGGCCCACAGTCCCTTGCTCCCTGTTTTCACCCGTCCCTCCCGGCGCTTTATCTGGCTGAAAAAAGCCAGCCTGGCACCGTTCAGTGCGGGCGGGAAGCGCAAAGACGGTTATTGCAGCGGATTCATCGCTGTTTTCAGAGCGCCTTCACAGCGATGGATTCACCGGCCATCTTCTTCTTCAGCGTGCGTTTGGTACGGTCGATCACGTCCCCGGCCAGCTGGCCGCAGGCGGCATCGATATCGTCGCCACGGGTTTTACGCACGATAGTGGTAAAGCCGTAGTCCATCAGCACCTTGCAGAAACGGTCGATGCGGCTGTTAGAGCTGCGGCCATACGGCGCGCCCGGGAAGGGGTTCCACGGGATCAGGTTGATCTTGCACGGCGTATCCTTCAGCAGCGCCGCCAGCTCATGCGCGTTGTCGGTGCTGTCGTTGATGTGATCGAGCATCACGTACTCAATGGTCACCCGCCCCTGGTTGGCATTGGACTTGCTGATGTAACGGCTGACCGCGCCAAGGAAGGTCTCGATGTTGTACTTTTTATTGATCGGCACAATATCGTCGCGGATGGCATCGTTCGGGGCGTGCAGCGAGATCGCCAGCGCCACGTCGATCATATCGCCCAGCTTATCCAGCGCCGGCACCACGCCAGAGGTGGAGAGCGTTACGCGGCGTTTTGACAGGCCAAAGCCGAAGTCGTCCAGCATGATCTCCATCGCCGGTACCACGTTATTCAGGTTGAGCAGCGGCTCACCCATACCCATCATCACCACGTTGGTGATCGGGCGCTGACCGGCGACTTTTAACGCACCGATAATCTTCGCCGCGCGCCACACCTGGCCGATGATCTCGGACACGCGCAGGTTACGGTTAAAGCCCTGCTGGGCGGTGGAACAGAATTTACACTCCAGCGCACAGCCGACCTGCGAGGAGACGCACAGCGTGGCGCGGTCTTTTTCCGGGATATACACGGTTTCGACCTGCTGGCCACCGACCTGAATGGCCCACTTAATGGTGCCGTCGGCAGAGCGCTGCTCTTCGGCCACTTCCGGCGCGCGAATTTCGGCCATCTCTTTCAGCTTGCCGCGCAGCACTTTGTTGATGTCGGTCATCTCATCGAAATCATCACAGCAGTAGTGATAGATCCACTTCATGACCTGGTCGGCGCGGAACGGTTTTTCGCCCAGCGCGTGGAAAAATTCACGCATCTGCTGACGGTTGAGATCCAGCAGGTTGATTTTTTCTTTCTTCGGCGTGGCGATGGAAATGGCAGATGCGTCGGAGGACGGCGTCACAATCAGTTCAGACATAATGTTCTCTGGCCTCGTTATTACACGTTATGGCACTGGTTTTGATGGGAAAAAGGAAAAAGAAACGCCCCTGACGAGCGAGCTCATCTGGGGCGCATTATTATACTCATGGTGACCGGAGGGTTAAAGCCGTTACTGAAATTATTTGTCAATAACGCGCCGGTCGCCGGGCAGCCGGATTAACGGGTGCGCGGGCAGATCTCGCCTTCGCCGAAGAAATAGGCGATTTCGCGGGCAGCAGATTCAGCAGAGTCTGAACCGTGGGTGGCGTTCTCGGTGAAGCTGTCAGCGTAGTCAGCACGCAGGGTACCGGCCAGCGCGTTCGCCGGGTTGGTTGCGCCCATCAGGTCGCGGTGACGCTGTACGGCGTTTTCGCCTTCCAGCACGGAAACCACTACCGGACCAGAGGTCATGAACTCAACCAGACCATCGAAGAATGGCTTGCCCTGGTGCTCAGCGTAGAAGCCTTCAGCCTGCTCTTTGCTCAGCTGCAGCATTTTGCTGCCAACGATTTTGAAGCCAGCGCTTTCAAAACGGTTGAAGATGGCACCGATGACGTTTTTTGCCACTGCGTTTGGTTTTACGATGGAAAAAGTACGTTCAATAGTCATGTTGACCCCTGTCAATCTGATGAATGTAGCCGTAAAAAGTGTCCGGCCATGAAAAGGCCGCAGATTATAGGGGGCATCTGCCCTGATGCCTATGGGCAATCCGGTGATTTGTTGAAAAACCCGATCGACATCGCGGCTTTTTTGCCCCAACTGCGGCTATTTTACGCAGGCCGCCGACGGATGACCAGAACCGGCACCCTTTTCCTGCGCTGAATTAGTTGACCAGCATCACAGCGATCGGACGGCTGTCGGCGCGGCCGCGGTCGTCAACGGCGCGGATGCGGTACTGACCCGAACGCGTGGGCCGCCAGTCCAGCGGTTTGCGGCTGGCGCTGCTGCCGAGATAAATATCATCGACAAACCAGTACACCGTGCTGCTGTCAGCGTCGGTCACCGCCGCAAAGCTGATGTTCTCCTGCCCCTGGCGCGACTGGCGCAGGGTGTAGGTGGTGTTTCTCAGCGGGGAGGTAATGCGTGGTGCAGCACCGTCCACGCCACCCGGCTGGCACTGCGCCTGCGGCGGCGGCCTCTTCGGCAATCCCGCCAGCGCAAACACCTGGGCGAGATCGGAGGGCCAGAACTCAAAGACCTGGGTATGCGTCTGCTGCGGGTCCCACGGCGGGCAGGCCACCTCACCGCTGTGGTTATCGATCTGCAGCGGGCGGTAGACCGTATCGACCTTAATCGGCGAGGTGCCGGGAATAAACCAGCTCTGCCCGCGCTGCTGGCACCACTGCGTCGGCAGGTTGCCGCTCGGCAGGCAGACCTCCACCCGCTTCAGCCGCGGCGGGAAGCGGTGCCCCGGCTCGCTCAGCCCCGGATAGCTGGCCTTAACGCTGTCGATAATATTGAAAAACAGCGGCGCGGCCGCCTCAGCGCCGATAAAAGCGCTGTTGCCCTGGCCGGCAAAATTCCCCTGCCACACCACCAGCACGTACGGGCCGAAGATCCCCACGCTCCAGGCATCACGGAAGCCCCACGAGGTGCCGGTTTTCCAGTAGACCGGCAGCGTGGACGGGCGCTGGGCCAGGGTGTCGCCGGGGCGGCGGTGCTGGCGAAGCATGTCCAGGGTCATAAAGCTGGCCTCTTCGCTCAGCAGGCGCACGGCGGCCGGCTGCGGATCGTCAGCGCGGAAACGCAGCGACCGCAGCTCGCCGCGGTTGGCCAGCATCGCATACAGTTTTGCCAGCTCCTGGGCGGTGACCTCCCCGCCGCCCAGCACCAGCGACAGCCCGTAGTGGTTCTCGCTGGCCATGCCGCTGATACCGGCCAGCTGCAAAAACTGATAAAAACCGGGCTGATGCAGCTGCGAGGCCACCCACACCGCCGGAATATTACGGCTGAAGTTCAGCGCGTCGGTGGCGGTGACCGGGCCGAGGAAGCGACGGTCAAAGTTTTCCGGCGCATAGCTGCCAAACGCGGAGGGTACGTCCTTCAGCACCGTCAGCGGGTGCAGCACCCCCTGTTCAATGCCCAGCGCGAAGATAAACGGCTTCAGCGCCGAGCCAGGCGAACGCTTCGCCAGCGTGCCGTTGACCTGGCCGTGGATGTCGCGG
>NZ_JRZZ01000001.1:325865-333925 GCF_002865965.1 Erwinia sp. B116 | reverse complement strand
CCAGATCACGGGACTTCGCGGCAGTTTCATGGCCTTCTTCTCCTTGCCTTGCGGCGGGTAAGAGGCTATCCTGAATGTTCTCTTGCATGCAGGGCCTCGGGGGTTAATGGAAATTAACTTTCGGGGCTTTTCTGCTTTCTGCCTCACCAACGTTCAGCACTGCTGCCGACAACATGAGGCAGAAGCCTCAAGCGCCGCGTCTATTATACCGCCGCTTTATTTACCCGCATCCGGAATCATAATAGTAAAATATCCAAATAACTCCGGATATCCCCTAATGCTTTACGGCCGCCCAACGCATCTTCGCCGTGGGCCGCCTGAAATAGCAATTTTGTTCAGTCTGATATCGACGGTGCGTTATGGCCGGTATTTTCCATAGATCAGCACGCCACGCGCAATGTCCATTCTGATCCGCCCACCATCTGACAGACTAATCTGTGATAACCCTTTCAGTCGGTCAGATATGGATTATCGCAACTCCGGCGAAATCGTTTTTTTCTGGCGAAATACATAACCGACAAGCAGAGTGCAGATAATCAGTAAAGCCGTTGCACATATCAGTACACTGACGTAAGCGTTATCAAATGCGGCACGGGCCAGACTCACAATCACATCAGCCTGTTGCTGATTTTGGGTTCCGGCAAAACGTAATGCCTCATCAAGACTGTCGAGGGTGCCTTCACCTGACAACCATGCCGGCTTTTTCATCCGGGGCATTCAGCATGATTGCCAATGAAAGCGACATTCCGCAACGGAATGTCGTCTGGCGTTAGCGTGGTTTAACGGTCTGATACATTTCTGTGGCACACAGATTAACCGGATTAGGCGCACCCACGACATACACTTCGCGGTACTGCTCTTTCATGCGGCAACCCTGTGCGTGAGCCCAGCGACGCAGCCCTTTCCAGGTGGCATCCGCCTTTGCCGGATCCCCACGGTGCACAACCGCTGCGACGGTTTCAATGGCGGGTAAATCCACGACGTCAAAATCTGCCGTTGAAAGGGCTTCAGAGTTAACCGGAAACGCCGCTGAAACCAGTATGCCGCCTTTCGCCATTTCATAGGTCAGTATGGAATCGGATCCGACAGCGATACCGGCCTGTACCAGGTTCGCATACAGAGAGTCGAACATCGGGCCTGCAGCAGTTTCAATCTCCCCGAAACTTTTCAGCTGTTGTGAAATACGGGCAACGCGGCGCGATGGCAAGGTCTTCAGCTCCGGAGATAGCTCGCGGAACTGAGGAGCCGTGGCCGGAGCTTCGTTTACTTCCAGCTCGTCGCGCAGCAGATACTGAGCCACCGCTATGGTAATGGTGCGAACGACATGCAAAAGTTCGTCGATCGCGACGGACTCATTGGCTGCACTGCAGTCCGGGCCATCGACGCCATACCAGTACGCAGGTGTACCACGATAGCGCCAGTAACGGCAGTCTGATATCGCGATTGCAGGGGTAAATTCCGGACGTACGTGTCCCAGGCTCTCCACCGTATCCTGCAGGATCACGGCCAGCTCACCGTCCGGTGCCGATACATCGGCTGAGTCAATCCCTTCAAAAATAAGTTCGGCTTCAGGATAACGGCCTACTATTTCCTGTGCTTTAGCCAGAACCGGATAGGGATCGGCGCCGACCGGAATCACCACCGACACAGAAAACAGGCAATCGGGAGAAATAACGCTGGCAGACGTTCCGCCATTAATTGTGCCGACATTCACGGTTATCAGGGGCTGGAGTGCGGCCGCACCTTTCCCCATAAGCTCATCGTGGCGCTTGCACCAGTCAGGATCGGCGAGAAGTCGGGTGAGGGCATCCGGCAACTGAACCGGCAGCATCTCCAGCTCGTCAAGATCCCGGATGATATCAACGGCGATACGCACCGCGCTGGCACTTTCGTTCGGATAGCCGGAAATAGATCCCCGGGTGGTAACACGTACAGCAAAGTGCAGGTAACCTTTGGATGAAAAGCAGATGGCTTGCGGGCCTGAAGGCTCGGTGGTCAGAACGCAATCGGCTTCCATCTCGCTTTCTATCTGCTCAAACATATACCCCGTACCGCGCCCGTAACCGGTTTCCTCATCGGAGACAAGGCTAAGTGAAAGCTTTCCGCTGAGCTGGCAACGGAGCCTGTTCAGATACGTACAGGCAAACATGAGCGCTGTGACGCCGGCTTTCATGTCAGATGTGCCCCGACCCCAGACCCGACCATCCTGGATCTTTCCGCTCCAGGGTGAATCCGTCCAGCCCGGTTCATTACCCGCAGGTAAGACATCAAGGTGGCCATTTAGCATCAGATGACGACCTTCCTGATGCATCTGTACGGAAGAGAGCAAATTAGGCATGGTTTCGCTGTAATCCACGTTCTTGTATGACAGATTCTCAGCATCCAGATAGTCCTGAACCAGTTTCATCGCCTTCCGCGTATCGCCCGGCGGGCTGGGGGTTTCACACTGAACCAGTCGGGAAAAGAGGTCGACTATTTTCTCTTCATCCGCTTTCACCCACTCAATTATCTGGGTTCGAATCTGGTTCATCTGTAAGGTTTTAACAGGGTTTTCAACGATCACTGCGATGCTCCGTTTAGGATTAAATAAATGATGAGTTTATTATTTTGAGCAGTCGCTCAAGAACCGGCACTATGCTTGAGCGCTTGCTCAATTTCAAGTGCGAACTGATCGTTGTTAGCAGAGATACCTGAACTCTCAGCAGAGTAACGCGAACCAGCAGAGAGCATCCTTTACCGTAAACACTTGATTCGACTGCATGATGAAGCCCTTACCCTGCTGGAAAGAGAAAATCCGGACAGCGTGGTCATTTTCCGCGGAGACTGCCTGGTCGATCAGGCTCCTTTTGCCTGGCTGAATGAAAAACATAATGGTGAACCGGGGATGGTGTGGATTGACTGGCAGGCTGGAATAGAAAATCGGCTTCCTAAAGTGACTTTTTTAACACATCAATGAACATGCTGACACGGCGAGGCAGATGACGGGTAGTGGGTAAAAGTGCCCACACGGACAGCTGTTGGGGAGACACATCCCTGAGCGGGATTTCCACCAGTTTGCCCTCTTTAACCTCCTGGCTCACATCCCACCAGGTCAGTTGTGCGATCCCGACGCCCTGAAGACACATTTCACGCACGCCCTCCACATTACTTGAACTGAAGCGCCCATCCACGCTGAGGCTGGTGGTCTGTCCCTCACCTTCAAAGGTCCACTGCAGCACATTCGTCAGTCTGAGGCAGTTATGCAGGCTTAAATCACTCAGTACCTCCGGCACCCCGTACTGCGCCAGATAGGCCGGTGAGGCGCAGATGACCCGGGGGTTATCGGTAAGCTTCTTCGCAATCAGATTTGAGTCCCTGAGAGGAGCGATACGTATAGCGACATCGATTCCCCGGTTTACCATATCCACCACATCTTCCGTGAGCTGGAGGTCAATACGCAGTTCGGGGTTGGCTGACAGCAGGTCAGGTATAAGGGGAAGTATGTTTCGTCTGCCAAAGCCTGAAGGAGCCGTCACCCTCAGTAAACCTACCGCACCCTGAGTTTGCGGAGAAAAGAGTGCCCTGGCACCGGCTTCAGCTTCCGCCAGCGCACGGGCATACACCAGAAATTCATGCCCCTCCTGAGTCAGGGAAACAGAGCGCGTGGTCCGCTGTAGCAATCGTGTTCCGAGATCCTTCTCCAGGGCGGCCAGTCGCCGCGAGACGGCCATTGGCGAAATATCAAGCCGCCTTGCGGCCTGGGTCAGACTGCGTGTTTCCGTAATAACCAGAAAAAGATGCACATCAGGAAGATTCATAAAATACCGTATTTCTCCGGAACAGATTGCTTCAGTGGCATAAGACAACTAAATGGTGTGTCTCAGACCTTGCGGGCAATTATAACGATAAATGATATACCAGCTTATCATTTTGCCCTGTTTAAGCGTTTGCCAGTTGTCATTATATTCAATTTACTTTCTATTCAGCATTCAGGATACGGTAAAAATGAGTTCAGAATTACTTTTCAGCGCGTCCCGCATCGGGGACGTATCGTTTCAGAACCGACTGGCAGTGGCACCCATGACCCGAGTGACGGCGTCCGAAGAGGGCATTGCCGGTGAGCGGATGAGAGCCTACTACGATGACTTCGCGCGTGGTGGCTTTGCTCTGATAATCACTGAAGGTATCTATATTGATAAGGCATGGTCGCAGACTTACGCGTACCAGGCCGGAATGGTTAATGATAAACAGGCTGCGGCATGGAAGACGATCGCTGATGCCGTTCATTTGCGGGGCGGCAAAATTTTTGCTCAGATCCAGCATTCAGGCGCACTGTCACAAGGTAATCACTATCTTGAAGGGACAGTGGGGCCGTCAGCCGTTCGTCCGGTGGGTAAGCAAATGGCATTTTACCGGGGTGAAGGTGAATATCCGGTACCGCGTGAGCTTACGGGGAGCGAAATTCAGGACATTATTGAGAGCTTCGCCGATGCGGCATCACGCGCCGTGACGGATGCCGGATTCGATGGCATCGAAATTCATGGCGCAAACGGATACCTTCTCGATCAGTTTCTGACCGACGACACCAATCAGCGCACCGATAAATGGGGAGGTGACACAGCTGCCCGCCTGGCCCTGAGTCTGGAGGTTATTAAGGCCATTCGTAATCGGGTTGGCAAACGAATTCCTGTCGGGATCCGTATTTCTCAGGGGAAGGTAAATGACTTTTTCCATAAGTGGGCACAGGGTGAAGAGGATGCCCGCGTGGTCTTCAGCCAGCTTGCCGCTTCAGGAATTGATTACCTGCACCTTACAGAGTTTGAGGCATGGAAACCGGCTTTCGAAGGCAATCCCGCTTCGCTGGTCGCTCTCGCACGTAAATATGCGCCGGACCTCACCATCATTGCTAATGGCAATCTGCACGATCCGAATCGGGCTGTACAGGTCCTGAATGAGGGCGCCGATATGATTGCACTTGGCCGCGGCGCGCTGGCCAATCATGACTGGCCTCACCGGGTGAAATACCATCAGCCGCTGAATGCGTTCGACAGTAGCATTCTTGCCCCGATTGCAGACATCAAAGACAGTGAGATCCCAGCCTGAATAAAATGAGTAAAGCTTTCAGGCTGCTGAAGTAAACCGGGCTGTCAGGTAATTAAATTTCTTTTACACCATCGCATTACAACCCAAGAAATTTAAACGGCTTCGCTTCCCGGTACTGGCCATTAGCTTCGCCCGAGAAGGTATTGGTCTGATTCGGCCCCAGGTCAAGCTTCAGCACCTTGCCGCTCTCCGCGGAGAAATCGAGACGGTTCAGATCGGTCCAGAATACGTTGGGCGTTAAGGCCGATTCAAAGAAGTAGAGTTTGCGCTTGTGGTCGGCCACCGTCCGCCAGCGGGTCGAGGAGATATTCGGCTGACCGGGCGTTGAGATGCCGTAGGGCACCGAAACGTTGCGGATCACGCTGAAGGTGCTGGCTATCGCCTCTGTCGGATCTTCCGATTTCGGAATGGCGTTCACGTAGAAGGTGGCGCGCGCAAAACGATCGGGAGCGCTGTTGGTGCCGGGCAGGAACACGGTGCCGCCGATCGGCTTCCAGTACTCCTCCATCGCCAGCTGCTTTTCAAAAACCGGCGAGTTGGTCATCACCTGATAGTCGCGGCCGTGGTGGATCACCTGTTTGCCGTCAATATACTCAATAATCGCGCTGTCGCCGCTGGCATCGGACAGCGACAGATGCAGCGTCGCCAGCCGGTCTTCCCCCGGTACCTTGTCGGTCACGATGCTGAACGGCTCTTTCGCCAGCGCATCGACCGCCTCCTGGACGCTGGCGTAATTATCAAGCGCGTACTGTGCCCAGGCCGCAATGGTCAGGCCCGGTTTTTTGTCATCATCAGTCGGATAAGAGGACTCCACCAGCCACAGCACGTTGGCCACCAGCCCCGCTTCATTCATGCCGTCCGTGGTGGAAATATCATAGCCGGAGGCGATGACGCTGCCGTATTTCGAGGTCCATTTGATTGAGTTCGCACCCGCCTCGCCGCTGCGCTGTATCCCGCGCGGGAACACCCACAGATTGGTATTCACATCCACCTTCCAGTCCATCGACCGGGCGGTGATCACCTGCTGACTGGCACCCAGATAGACCAGACGCGTGCAGGCGTCGGCGATGGAAACGGTGAGACCGGCGGAGAGCACCACCGCCGTAATGGTGGAAAAAAAACAACGTTTTCCTTTGTTCATCATTCTGTATCCATCTGAGATTCAGGTTCGGTATCAGCTTAGAGAGTAGAAGATTGTTACAGAAACAGCACCCTTTCTCATCAGTAAATCATTAGCCTGATTAACCCTTATTCGCGATGGCGGGCGTTAACGTTGGCGGTTTCAAACCGTCAGAGGAGTTTAACCAGCCCCATGGTGCGCTCGATGACCAACAGGATCAGCACCGCCAGCAGAATAAAGATCACCGAGATAGCGTTTACCGTCGGATCAAAGGTCTGGTCCACGTAGTTAAATACCCGGATCGGGATGGTGATGGTCTCCGGCGCGCTCAGGAACAGGCTTACCGAGACCTCGCCAAACGACGTGACCCCGGCAAACACCGCGCCGGCCAGCATCCCCGGTTTAATCAGCGGCAGAGTTACGTGGCGGAAGCTGTACCAGCGGCCGGCGCCGAGGCTCATCGCCACCGTCTCCAGCCGGCGGTCCATCGCCGCCAGGCTGACGCTGACCGTACGCACCACGTAAGGTAGCGCGACCACCATATGGCCGATAACCAGGCCACTCAGCGTACCGGCCAGCCCGGCGGCGGTCAGCACGTAGAGTAAGGCGATGCCCAGCACCACCTGCGGGATCATCAACGGCGACAGGATAAACGCCTGGAGCGCCTCGCGGTGGCGAAACTGCAGCCGCGCCAGCGCCCACGCGGCGAAGGTGCCGATCAGCACCGTCAGCGGCGTGACCACCAGCAGCAATACGACGCTAACCTTCAGCGAGTCAAGCCAGCCTGGGTCATCCAGCAGCGCGCGGATCCAGCGCAGCGAGATACCCTGTGGAGGAAACTGCGGATAAGGCTGTGGGCTGAATGCCGACAGCAGGATCACCAGCACCGGCAGCGCCAGAAAGGCGTAAACCCCTGTCCCCGCCAGCGTCAGCAGCCAGCGCTGAAGCCGTACGCGCGGCGTTCGATCAGTGACCATGATTATTTTTCTCCCAGCGTTTCAGAAGGATGCCCGCGATAGCGGCCACCGCCAGCGTCATCAGCAGCAGCGTCAGCGACAGGGCGGCCGCCAGCGGCAGGTTGGCGATCTGCATCGCCTGTTGATAGATGGCAATCGGCAGCAGCGGCTGCAGGCGGCCGCCGATCAGCAGCGGGGTGATGTAGCTGCCGGCGGCGAGGGAAAAGACGATGATAAAACCGGTCAGCATGCCCGGTACGCTCAGCGGCAGGATCACCCGGCGAAAGGTCTGCGCTGGCGTGGCACCGAGGCTCATCGCCGCGTGGCGCAGCGAGGGGGCTATTTCGTTCAGCGAGGTGACCAGCGGCAGCACGGCGAACGGCAGCATCACCTGCACATAGGCGATTACCACCGCGTTCATGTTCCACAGCAGGTTCAGCGGCTGCGGGATCAGCCCGGTGAACAGCAGAAAACCGTTGATCAGGCCGTTCTGCGCCAGCAGCACGATCCACGCAAAGGTACGGATCACCACGCTGGTCAGCAGCGGGGAGATCAGGATCACGTACAGCAGCGTGCGCCAGCCCCGCCGCCGGGTGTTAATCAGCAGCCAGGCGGCGGGCCACGCCAGCAGTACGGTAACGGCGGCGGTAAACAGCGACACCCATAGCGTGGTCCACAAGGCGTACAGATACTGTGGATCGCCGAACACGGTAAGATATTGCGTGACACTGTAACCGGGCTGGGGTTCGAGCAGGTCGTCCACGGCGGTCAGGCTCTGGTCAAACAGCTGCAGCAGCGGCACCAGCAGAAACAGCAGCAAAAACACCAGGCACGGCGTCAGCAACAGCCAGGGAAAGGCGTTGTTGTTCAGCGCCACCTTACCCACGCCGGCCGGGTCAGCG
>NZ_JRZZ01000001.1:319550-325837 GCF_002865965.1 Erwinia sp. B116 | reverse complement strand
GCCAGTGCAGCGTCAGCGTCTGACCCACCGCCGGCAGCGCGGCAAAGTCCTGTTCCGCCGGCTGCACCTGCAGTTCAGCACCGCCCGGCAGCCGGCATAACAGCCGCAGGGTCGCACCGGCGAAGCTGACGCGCACCACCTGCGCCGGGCTGGCGTTCACCACGCTGGCCGGCGCTGACGCCGAGAGGCGGATCCGTTCCGGCCGCACCATCAGCAGGGTGGCTTGCGGGATAAACTGCTGCGCCGCCAGCCGCAGCGGCGTGGTCGCATCGTGCGGTTGCGCCAGGTAACACTGGCCGCCAGCGTCAGGCGTGACCGTAAACAGGTTGGCCTCACCGATAAATTCCGCCACAAAGCGGTTCTGCGGCTGCCGGTAGAGTTCCGCCGGCGTGCCAACCTGCTGCAGCTGGCCGTGGCCAAGAATGCCGATACGATCGGAGAGGGTCAGCGCCTCCTCCTGGTCGTGGGTGACCAGTACGGTGGTGATGCCCACCCGCTGCTGCAGCGCGCGCAGTTCGTCCTGCATGTCGCGGCGCAGGCGCGCATCAAGGTTAGATAAGGGTTCGTCCAGCAGCAGCACCTGCGGGCGGATCGCCAGCGCACGGGCAATCGCCACCCGCTGCTGTTGCCCGCCGGAGAGCTGGTGCGGCCGCCGGGACGCCATCCCCTCCAGCCGTACCTGCTTCAGCACGTCGTCCACCCGTTCGCGCTGTTCCTGCTGCGGCAGCCTGCGCACCTTCAGGCCAAAGGCCACGTTCTCCGCCACGCTCAGATGGGGAAACAGCGCGTAATTCTGGAACACCATGCCGATATGACGCCGGTAGGGTGCCAGCGCGGTCACATCCTCGCCGCCCAGCCACACCCGGCCGCTGTCCGGTGCCAGAAAACCGGCGATGATATTGAGCAGCGTGGTTTTGCCACAGCCGCTCGGGCCGAGCAGGGAGAAAAACTCTCCCTGCCCGATACGCAGGCTGACGCCGTCCAGCGCGCGCTGCTGTTCAAAGCGGCGCGCTACCGCGTCTATGACCAGCGCACTCATTTGGCACCCAGCGCCTGGCCCCAGCGCCGCGTCCAGTCAGCCAGCTGCGGCGTAGCGCTGGCATAGTCGATCCAGATCAGCTTGCTGTAAGCCTCTTCACCCACTTTGACCTGGCTTTTTAACTGGTCGCTGTAGGCCACGTCCTTGTTGGTCATGCCGTACAGCGATCGGTCAGAGAAGGCCTTCTGCACCTGCGGGCTGGAGAGCGCATTCACCACCTTATAGGCGTTGGCCAGGTTGGGCGCACCCTTCGGGATCACCCAGTTCGCCGCGCCCACCACCGGTCCGTCAGAGGGGTAAACAAAGTCAATTTTCAGCCCCTGCTGCTTCAGCGCAAATACCCGTCCGTCCCAGAACGGCACCACCCAGGCATCGCCGCGCTCCAGCAGGGTCTGGATCGCGCCAGGGCTGTCCGGGAAGGCCACCGCGTTGCCGCGCAGTTCGGCCAGTTTGCTGAAGGCCTTCGCCACGTCGGCGGGATTGCTCAGTTCGCCGCCCAGCGCATGCACCAGCCCGGCGAAGAACTGTAGCCCTGCGGCGTAGGTTGGCGAGGAGATCGCCACATGGCCCTTATATTCCGGGTTCCACAGATCCAGCCAACTGCGCGGCGGCGTCTTCACCAGATCGCTACGGTAGGCCAGCCCCAGCTGACCGAGGCTGAAGGCTGCCGCGTAGGTTTTGCCCTGCCAGGTAAAACGCGACTGCACGCTCTGATAGAGGTTAGCCAGGTTGGGGATATGCTGCGCGTCCAGCGGCTGCAGCAACCCTGCCGCCTGGGCGCGCTGCACGGTATCAGGCTGGAAAACCACGATATCGTACGGTGAACGGTGGCCCTTCGCGGCGCGCAGTTTGGCAAACCATTCGGCGTCGGCACCCGGCACCACGGTCAGTTTGAGGTTGTTCTCCCGCGCGTACTGCTCCAGTCCGGAGGCGCGAATATTCTTCTCCCAGTCGCCGCCGTAAACGCCCACCACCACGGAGTCCGTGGATGCCGGGGGGGCCTCTGCATGGGCAGCGGCAGAGACAACAAGGCCGATCAGGGCCGAAAGAACGAACGTACTGGCCAGTTTAGGGCGCATGAAATACTCCTGGTAAGGGATCGGTAACGGGGGAAAGTTGTTGCTCCAGCGCGACCACCGCAGCGGTAAACGCCTGCCGCGCCGGTCCGGGGTCGGATGGCGCGGTCAGCGGAAACCCGGCGGGTAGCAGCGCCAGCGCGGCGGAAAATACCGACTGCCTGTCGCGCAGGCGCTGGGCCGGTGAGCGGGTATAAAGCAGCTGATTAAGGCGACCTACCACCGCCGGGGTAAACACCGCCAGCCAGCGCTCGCGGGCGCTGCCGAACGATGCAACAGCCGTACGCGGTGCCTGCCGCAGGGCCGCCGTGGCGGCGTGGTCGATGCCCCCGGCGGTCAGCACCACACCATACTGCGCGGCGGCAGCGGCGCTGCTCAGTAGCTGATTACTGACATCGTCGGCCACCGCCTGCGGATCGCGCAGCAGCGGATCCCCCCAGCCGCCGCCGCCGGGGGTCTGCAGCAGCAGCTCATCGCCGGGGCCAACGCTGAGCAGGTCGATTTTGCCCAGGGGCCGGGCAACACCGTCGGCAGGATAGAGGGTCAGCCGCGCCGGCTGGCCGGGACCTGCGCCGTGAACACCCCACGGCTGAAACAGCATTCGTTCCATGCCGCGCGCCAGCAGCGTGGTGTCCTCCTCGCGGATGCGAATACGGATCTGTTGCCCCATGCCGCCGCGCCACCGTCCGGGCCCGGCGGAGTCTTCCCGCAGCGCGTACTGCAGAATGTGGATACCGGTTTCGGCTTCCACCTTCTCCACCGGATTGTTGGCCAGGTTGGAGATGCTGTTATCACGCCCGTCGATGCCGTCGCGCCCGAAGCGTGCCCCGCCGCCGCCGACCATCGGCTCGATCACCTGCACGTTCTGTTCGCGGCCGTTGACCGCGCTTTCCGCCACCACAAAAGGAATGATGGTGCCGCCGCTGGCCGCCGGCATCACCTGCGGCAGCGCCTGGCCCAGCAGGCCGTTCAGCAGGTCGTTAACCCGCACGGCGGTGGCGTGGCGCACGCCGACCGCCGCCGGATAGTGCGGATTGACCAGCGATCCGGCCGGGGCGAACAGCGTAACCGGTGCGAGCAGGCCGGCGTTGAGCGGCACGGTTTTATCCAGCGTGCAGACCAGCGCCAGCAGCCGCAGCGTCAGCCAGGCATGGGGTTCGCCGTGGCTGGGGATGTTGATCGCGGCGGCCACCTGCGCGTCGCTGCCGCTGAAGTCCAGGTGTACGCGGCCGTCGTTAAAGGTGGCGCTCAGCGCCAGGCGCACCGGCAGGCCGCCGCCCGTCGCATCATCATCGAGGTAATCCTCAAACTGATAGCAGCCGTCGGGAACACGCCGTAGCACCTGACGCGCCCGCGCAGCGGCGTACTCCTGCAGATCCTGCTGCGCCTGGCGCACGCTCTGCACGCCGTGCTGGCCGACGATATTTTGCAGCCGCTGACGCCCGGCGCTCAGCGCGGCGAGCATCGCCTGAATATCACCGGCGTTGGCCTCCGGCGTGCGGCTGTTGGCGGCGAGGATCGCCGCCACGTCCTGGTTGAGCTGCCCGGCGCGCATCAGCTTCACCGGTGGGATCTGCAGCCCTTCCTGAAAAATATCGCCGTTGGTCGGTGAGATGCTGCTCGGCACCCGACCGCCGACGTCGGAGGCGTGCAGGAAAGCCCAGCCCCAGACGACGATTTCGCCGTCGACAAACCACGGCTCCAGCAGCTGCAGGTCCGGCAGGTGCGTCGCCAGCCCGCGCGAACGCCAGGGATCGTTGGTGAGGATCACGTCACCGGGCTGCAGGTCGCCGACCGCGTTGATGGCGGTCAGCGCGTTCAGGCCGACAAATCCTGAGACGCCGATGCCGCGTGGATAGGCGAAAAAACGCCCCTGCAGGTCGGCGATGGCGCAGCAAAAATCGGCGGTCTCTTTGACATACAGCGTGCGGCCGGTGTGCTGCAGAATATGGCACATCTCCTCGGTCAGCGCGGTCAGCTTCTGGTTGAGGATCTCCAGGGTTATGGCGTCCAGCTTCATGCGGTATCTCCCTGCGGCTGACGGGTGACGATCAGGTTGCCCGCCGGATCCAGACGGCCCTGCCAGCCGCGGATAATCAGCGTGGTGGTATCTTCCTGCTCCACGATGGCCGGCCCGCTAATGACGTCGCTGAACTGGATCTGCTGGCGCGGCCAGACGCTGGCCTGCTGCCAGCGCCGGTCGAGAAACACCGGCCGCTGCACGGGTGTACCGGCAGCCGGCAGCGGCTGCCACCGGGCGGCCGGCGGCCGTGGCAGCGCGGCGGTCAGCGACAGGCGCAGGGTGGTCAGTTCAATGTCCTCCGGCGGGCTGGTGAAGCCGTACCGCTGCTTATGCAGCTGCTGAAACGCGGCCTGCAGGCCGTTCAGCGTCAGTTCGTCCGCCTGCGGCAGGCTGACGGTCAGTTCATAGGCCTGGCCGCGGTAGCGCATATCGGCCTGCAACAGGGTGGACTCCTCGCTACTCAGCGCCGCGGCCTGCTGGCCGAACCACGCCTGCGCCTGCTGGCCTAACGCCTGCACCGCCTCCCGCAGCGAGCTGAAGTTCTGTGCCGTGACCGCCATCCGCAGGCTACGGACAAAGTCGCGGCGGATATCGGCGGTCACCGCGCCCTCGGCGCAGAAGGTGCCCGGGCGCAGCGGCACCAGGATGCGATCGATGCCCGCCTCGTCGGCAAACAGGCTGGCGTGCGTCGGTCCGGCTCCGCCAAACGGGATCAGCGTCAGCGCGGCGGCGTTCACCCCACGCCGCGCCAGTTCCTTATTCAGGTCGGTGGCCATCCGGGTAGTGGCTACCGCCAGCGCGCCGCTGGCCACCTGCTCGGCGGCGTGTTCGCCGTGCAGGCCACAGCGAGCGGCCAGCGCGGCAAGCGCCTGACGGGCGGCGGCCAAATCCAACGGGATGCTGCCCGCCAGCCTGACGTCGGCAGGTAAGATACCGCACACCAGGTAGCAGTCCGTTAAGGTTGGGGCGCTGCCACCGCGACCGTAGGCCACCGGACCGGGATCGGCCCCGGCGCTCTCCGGCCCGACCTTCAGCACGCCGTAGTCATCAACGTGGACGATCGACCCGCCGCCGGCGCCGAGCGCCGAAACGCCGACCACCGGCAGGATCAGCGGCAGGCCGCCGATATCGGTGCGCGTCACCCGTTCAACGCCGCCGTCGGCAGACACCGAAATATCGCTGCTGGTGCCGCCCATATCAAAGGAGACGTAACCGCCGCCGCCGCTGCGTTCTGCCAGCCGGGCGGCGGCCGTTACCCCGGCGGCCGGGCCGGACAGCAGGGTGTCGATCGGGCGCTCGCGTGCGGCGTCCAGCGGCAACACGCCGCCGTTGGAGGCGGTGATCAGCAGCGGTGCCGCGATCGCCTGTTGCGCCAGCAGCGCGCTCAGGCGGTCAAAATAGCGCTGCATCAGCGGCTGAATATAAGCGTTCAGCCCGGCCACCAGCGTGCGTTCATATTCGCGGATTTCCGGCCACAGCTGTGCCGCCGACAGCACCGGCACCCCGTCGAGGTGCCGGGCCAGCTGCGCCGCCAGTTCAGCCTCGGCCTGCGGCCGGGTGTAACCGTTAAGGGTGACCAGCGCCACCGCGCTGACCTCCAGTCTGCCGATCGCCTGCGCCAGCTGCTGCAGCTGCTGCTCCGTCGGCCAGCTGAGGATCTCACCCTGCGGGCTGAAGCGGGCGTCGATCTCCAGCACCCGCTGGCGCGGCAGGAAGGCGGCCTCCCGGTCGGCGTGAAAATCAAACGACGACGGCATGCGCGCCCGACCAATCTCCAGCACGTCACGAAAGCCGGTGCTGATCGCGATCGCCACCCGGGCACCCCGGCGCTGGATAATCGCATTCAGGCCCAGCGTGGTGCCGTGCAGGATCAGCGACAGCGCGGAGGCCGGCAGACGGCTTTTTTGCAGCAGGGCCTGCAGCCCGTCGCTCACCGCCTGTGCCGGATCGGCGGGGGTGCTGGGCTGTTTATGGTACAGGCTGCGCCGCCGCTGCGGGTCAAACAGCACAAAATCGGTAAAGGTGCCGCCGACGTCCACGCCGACGGTGACCCCCGTTACGTCAAGGCTGTTCATCGCGGCGCTCCTGTCCAGCTGAGTATCCATAACATCCAGGTTCCCTGCGCCTCAGTCATGCGCACCCTCCGGCG